>DASRJW010000070.1 GCA_035649275.1 Candidatus Krumholzibacteriia bacterium | reverse complement strand
AGATCAAGACCAACCCCTGAAGCAGCGACTGGGAACTTGGTGGCGGAGTCCGCTCCGGACGCCGCCGCGGGGACAGAATCCAATGGCGGCGCCGCCGGCGCCGGCAGGGCCTGGAGGAAAAACATGGCACGCCGAGTCGACCGGCTCCTGCTCGCATGGGCCTGCACGCTGGCGGTGGTGGCGCCGGCCGGGGCCGACACGGTGACGCTCGGAGCGAGCAAGGACAACACGATCTACGAAAACACCGCGCTCAGCAACGGCGCCGGCCAACACCTCTTCGCCGGCCGGACGACCACGACACCTCCGGCGAACCAGCGTGTCCGCCGCAGCCTCATCGCCTTCGACGTGGGCTCGATCCCTGCCGGTGCGACGGTGCAGAGCGCGACCCTCACGCTGCACATGTCGAAGACGATCAGCGGCCCGACGAACATCGCTGCGCACCGACTGCTCGCCGATTGGGGCGAGGGGACTTCCGTCGCCGGGCGCGGTGAAGGCGCCGGCGCCGCGGCAACGACGAACGACGCCACCTGGAGCTTTCGTTTCTTCAACACCGCGTCATGGTCGACCCCGGGAGGCCAATTCAACGCCACAGCCAGTGCCACCACGTCGGTGAACCAAGCTGGAGACTACTCCTGGACCGGGAGTGGTCTCGTCGCCGACGTGCAGGACTGGGTGAACGGCACGGCCAACTTCGGTTGGATCCTGCGCGGCAATGAGGTGTCCATCCTCACTACGAAGCGTTTCGACTCACGGCAGGTTGTCACCGCGTCTTTCCGCCCTCGGCTCGTCGTCGTGTTCATGCCCCTGCCAGTGGAAGCGACCACCTGGAGCCAGGTCAAGGCGCTCTTCCGCTGACGTAGGCTGCCGCCCGACCTTCGTCCTTCCTCGCCAGGGCGGTCATGGCGAGGACGTCGCCGCCTTGCCGCTCGACTTCCCAGACGTGGAAGCTCCTGCCACTCTCGATCCGCGCTCCCTTGGCGGGAATTGTCGAGCCCCGTGCGGCTCCATGCGGGTCCATGCAGCCTCCTCCGCCCTTTCCCAACCGGTGCGACGTTTGCACGAAGAGATCCCCAGGTAGTCGCCGGGGAGGTTCCGTGCAGCGCGCCGGGTTCCATGCCGCAATTCTCCTGGCGGTGCTCCTCGCGAGTGCCGCCCAGGACCGGGACGTGTACGCCGAGCCGTCCCGGCCCTTGCAGCTGGGCTTCCTCTTCGAGCGCCACTATGGCGCCGATCTCGCCGCGGTGGAGAAGCGCGTCGCCTGGATCAGCGAGTACGACCTGCTGGTGGCGCTGCATCTCGAGCGCGCCTCGGCCCGGAAGCTGGACGAGATCGTCACCTGGCGGCGCGAGGGTGGCAGCTGGGACGCCATCACCCGCCGTGTGGGCCTGCGCTGTGGCATCTATTATGTGGAGCTACCGGCCGAAGAACAGCTGCCCGCTCCCTACTCCCGCCCTTACCTCGCCTGGCGGGAGCACCCGGGCGCCGACCAGCGTCTCACCGACGAAGAGGTGCGCGAGTTCGTCCTCTTGCGCGCGCTGCGAGACACTTGCCGGCTGTCCGCCGCCGAGATCGCCCACTTGCGCGCCGCGGGGAAGAGCCCACGCGCCATCGGCACCATGCCTCCATCACAGCCGTAGCGCGGTATACTGAGGCCGCATCATGCGGCCACGAAAGCACAGACCCGCTGCCACCTCGATCGCCTGGGCGACGGCACCACTCGCGTGGGCCGCGGCACCACACCTTGGCGTGCTGGGCCTCCTGGCTGCTTGTGCCGTCATCGTGCCCTCCCCACTCGCAGGCGCCACCGTCACCCAACTCACCTCGCCTGCGAAGGGGGAGAAGAGCTGGAACAGCGAACCGTCCTGGTCGCCGGACGGCAAGCGCATCGTTTACACCCATGCCACATGGACGGGGGCGAACGCTTTCACCTCGTGGATCGAGGTCGTCGAGGTCGAGAACGGCAAGCGCTCGCGCTATCCCCGACAGGAGACGGGGGACAACCCGGCGGCCAATACTCACGCGAGCTGGTCCCCCGACGGCAAACGCATCGTCTTCACCGCTCCTACCGGGGTCATGCTCACCACCGGTGACGCCGGAAGCCCCACCCTCCTCGTGCCCGGTCCGGTCCCGGAGGCCCATCCCGCCTGGTCGCTCGACGGCGCCTGGATCGCCTTCGAGAAGGATGGGGGCGAGGGTCGGGTGATCTGGCTCCTGCCGCCCATCGGAGGCGAGTCGCAGTTGCTCAGCCCACCGAAGGGCCCCATGGTCGACCCTGCCTGGTCGCCCGACGGCAAGCGCATCGCCTGCGCGGTGTGGGGCGAACGCGGCCGCGACCTCTGGATCGTGCCGCTCGGCGGTGGCACTTGGCGCGCGGTGACGCGCGATGCCCACGACGACGCCTCCCCGGCCTGGTCACCCGACGGCAGCACGATCGCTTTCGTCTCCGATCGAGGCGGGAACCGCGATGTCTGGCTGGTGCCGGCTTCAGGTGGCGAGCCGGTGCAACTCACCGATGCCCCTGGCGACGACATCGACCCCTGCTGGTCGCCGGATGGCAAGCGCCTGGCTTTCGCCTCGACGCGCTCCGGCGAGCTGCAGATCTGGATCGCCGCCGACCTCCCACCCGCGAGCCTGTTGCAGCGCTCCTGGCGGGCGCCGAAGACCGTGGAACGTTAGGCGCTGGCGATCGTAGGCGCGCTCTCTCGGCCTGGGCCGGCGCATCGAGGATCCTGAAGTCGAGCCTTTGGTATCCGCAGCGATGTGGTATCCCGACTACGTAGCCTACGAGCCAGGCTGATCACGAGCGGCCTCAGCAGCTCAGGCCGTGCTCGCGGCGCGGAGCACGGCGGCATAGGCAGCGAGGGCCGCCCTTGAGTCCGCCGCCCGAAAAACGCCGCTCGCCACCGCGACACCGGCGGCTCCCGCCCCCAGGCACGCGGGCACGCGCTCCGGCGTGATGCCGCCGATGGCGAGCACTGGAACCATGGCGCGCGCTGCCAAGGCCCCGAGAGAATCGATCCCGCGCCCCGCGAGCTTCTTCCATCCCGGCGACCACACCGGTCCGTAGAGGACGAAGCTGGCGCCGGCATTCTCGGCGCGGTGAAGCGCTGCCTCGGAGTGCACCGAGGCGGCGGCGGGCAACGGCAGGGCTCCCGGGCGGTCAGGAATGCGCCGTTCCGGCCAGTGCACGCCGTCGTACCCGAGGCTGGCCGCATCGGCCGCGGCGTTGAGGAAGAGGCGCACCGCCGGTGCCGCTTGGTGTACGCGCTCGAGCGCCTGCGCCGCGAGGTGCAGCGCTCCGAGTTCCGTCTCGATCCGCACTTGCAGCGCCACCTCGAGCGCGGCCCCCGGAATCCGCGCCGTGTCGCGGTCCAATGCAAGCCGCGATAGCGCTTCGGCAACTCGCTCTAGAGATTCGAGCCAAAGCTCGTCGGTGGCGAACAACTCACGGGCAGCAACGAGATAAAGATGTGGGATGCGACCCGGCTCTGGCCGAGCTGTGTTCGCTCCGTCGCTCTCGCCGGGGTCGCTCACGACGGCGGCGGGCCCTTGTGGCCGCCGATCCGCCCTTCGAGGGCCGTCGAGGCCTGGGCGCGGAAGAGGCGCGGAATGCGCCCGGCGCGGCGCGCCAGCCAGCCGGCGCGGGCCGCGGCGTGCATCGCCGCCGCCATGGTCACCGGGTCGCGGGCGCGGGCCACCGCGGTATTGAGGAGGACGGCGTCGCAACCGAGCTCGAAGGCCACCGCCACGTCGGACGCCGTGCCGACGCCGGCATCGACGATCACTGGCACCCGGGCCCGCTCGACGATGAGCTCGATGTTGTGCGGGTTGCGGATGCCGAGACCCGAGCCGATGGGCGCACCGAGCGGCATGACCGCGAGGCACCCCAAATCCTCCAGCTTCTTCGCCGTGATCGGATCGTCGTTCGTGTAGGGCAGAACTTGGAAGCCGAGGCGGACGAGCTCGCGCGCCGCTTCCAGCAGGCCAGCCACATCGGGAAGCAAGGTGTCCTCGTCGCCGATGACCTCGAGCTTGAGGAGCGACGTGTCCAAAGCTTCTCGCGCCAGCTCGGCGGTAAGCACTGCGTCCCGCGCGGTGAAGCACCCCGCCGTGTTCGGTAAGACCCGATACCCGTACTGGCGCAACAAGCGGTAGAGATTCTCCTCTCCCCCGGCGCTGGGGCTCACACGGCGGATGCCTACGGTGGCGAGCTCCGCGCCGGCGGCGGCGAGTGCGTCGAGCAGCGTCTGCGTGCTCGGGTAGCGCGCGGTCCCCAGGATGAGACGGCCGGTGAGTTGAAGGGAACCCAGCTTCCAGCCCTCGTCGGTCTGAGCCTTCAGTCCCGGCCCCTTCTCAGCCCCCTTGGACGGCCCGGACGATCTCGATGTCGTCGCCATCGCCAACCTCTCTTTCCTGCCATTGCGCCCGTGGCACCACGGCGCCGTTCACTGCCACGGCGATTCCTTCATGGGCCGCTCCGGCTGCCCGTGGGATGAGCATGGCCAACTTCGTTCCCGCTTCGACGTTTCGCGGCTCACCGTTCACCCGCACGCTCGCCTGCGTTCCCATGCTGTCTCCCTCAGCGCCGGCGCGACACGAGCTGGCTCGCATCTTCGGGCCCGCTGATTCGTTCCGGATCGAAATATTGCAAGAGCGGCGGCGCCGGCTCGCCGCAGAGGAGCGCGGCGAGAAGTCGCGCTGTTCCCGGGGCCTGCAGCACACCGTTCCGGTAGTGCCCGGTGGCAACGAAGACACGCCCCTCGACGCGTCCGATGAGGGGCCGGTGATCCCGCGTGCACGGCCTGAAGCCGACGCTGATCTCCTTGAGGGGTGCATCGTAGATTCCAGGGATGGTGCGCCAGGCATGCCGCAACAGGTCGAACACCCCTCCCGCGGTGGGGCTCGCGTCGAAGCCCTGTTCTTCCACCGTGGCGCCCACCACGAGGTCCCCGCCCCAGTGCGGCACCAAATAGACTTCGGGGATGCGAATGACTCGCTGCAAGAGACCCGGTGCATGCAACCGCACCACCTGTCCCTTCACGGGCCGAACCGGCAGGTTCGCGCAAGGAGACTGAAGCTCGACGTTCGTCCAGCTGCCGCCAGCAACGACGACGTGAGCGGCGGTGAGCGCGAAGCTCACCCCTTCGGGCCCGCGCTTCCCCTCGACCTCTCCCGCCGCCGTGACGCGCTCCACCCTTGCATCGCGGATCACGATGCCTCGCTCCGCCTCCACGGCGAGCCGGAGAGCCAGCAGCAGCCGGCGCTGGTCGACGTGGAAATCCTGCGGCACCAGCACGCCGCCCACGATGCGCGGGCTCAGAGCCGGCTCCATTTCCAGGACCTCCGCCGCCTCGAGCGGCCGCGTGGCGAAGCCCTGGCTGCTCATGATTCCCCGCAGGCGCTCGACTTCAGCGACATGATCGCGATCCAGAGCCACCAGCAAGGTGCCCTCTTGGCGGAAGCCGCACTCCATGCCGGATCGGCGCTCCACACGCGAGACGAACTCCGGGTAGAGCGAATGGCTGAAATTGCGGAACTCGGCGAGTCCCGGCAGCTCCACGTCGGCCTCTGCGGCGGGCGCCAGCATGCCGGCGGCGGCGAGGGTCGAGATGCCGGCCCGCGCCCCGTCGTCGAGAACGACGACGCTGCGGCCGCGCGTGCAGAGCTCTTCGGCCACGGCGAGACCGATGATGCCACCGCCGACGATGGCGACATCGACACGCGCCGGGATTGCCACATTCATGCTGGAGGCCGACGGTTCGATGTGATCGGAGGTCAGGTCTCGCTCCTTCATGACCGCACCCGTCCTCGTTCCAAGGATCGCTCCAGGGCAGCGCGGTAGCGAGCGGTGGCCGCCAGAGGCTCGTCGCTGCAGGTGACGCCGGAGAGCACGGCCACACCCCAAGCGCCAGCTTCCAGAACGGCCTCCAGGTTCTCCGGAGTGATCCCGCCGATGGCGATGACCGGGAGCGGCGATTCGCCGGCGATGCGCCCGAGCGCCTCGAGTCCGAGAGCTGGCGGCGCTTGCGCCTTGGAGCGCGTGCCGAACACCGGGCCGACGCCGAGGTAGTCGAGGTTCAGCGCGAAGCTCCGGCGCGCTTCCTCGAGGCTGTTCGCCGTGCCGCCGATGAGGAACCGCGGGCCCAGCAGGCGGCGAGCGCGGTCGGGAGAAAGGTCGTCTCGACCCAGGTGCACGCCGTCGGCGCCGACGGCAAGTGCCACCTCGGCGTGGTCGTTCACCACGAGCTGCACGCCCACGGGCAACGCCCGGCGCAGCGCGCGAGCCACGAGGACACGCTGATCTGCCGGCAAGGAACGCTTGTCGCGATACTGCACCACGTCGGCGCCGCCATCCGCGGCCAGGCGCGCCAGATCGAGATGGCTCCACCGGCTCTGCAGGACCTCGTCGGTGAGGATGTGCAGGCGCCCGAGCGGGCGGCGCGCCGAGAGACTCTCCTTGTTTTCTTCGCTCACTGCTCCTTCACCTCTCGCGCTGGGAGCTCGGGATCGTGCCATCCCAGCTCCCGCACCCAGCTGTCGGTGTTTCCACCGCGCAGGTAGAAGAATGGGTCCGTCGGCCCTTGGCCGCTCCCGATGGCGATTCCGCCGCGGATCGCTTCGGTCACGAACCGCTTCGCCACCCGCACGGCACCCACCAGGTCGTAGCCCTTGCCGAGGTAGGTGGCGATGGCAGCGGCAAGCGTGCACCCGGTCCCGTGCGTGTGGCGTGTCTGCAACCGCGGTCCTTCGAAAACCTCGACCGCCTCCGGCGTGATCAGCACGTCCATCGCTGTCGGCCCTTCCAGGTGACCGCCCTTGACGAGAACCGCCTTGCAACCGCCGTCGAGGAGGATCCGCCCGGCGGCTGCGGCTCCTTCCGCGTCTCGCACTGGGATCCCGGCCAGGGCTTCCGCCTCGTGCCGATTCGGCGTCACCAGCGTGGCGAGCGGCAGGAGCTCGCTGCGTAGAGTGTCGACTGCGTCTGCCGCCAACAAGGCATGACCGCTCTTCGCGATCATCACCGGATCGAGGACGAAGGGAAGCGGCCCGATACGGCGCAACTCCCGGGCGACGGTGCCGACCACCGCCGCACTGGAGAGCATCCCTGTCTTCACCGCCGCCACCGGCAGGTCCTCGAAGACGGCGCGCAACTGCGCCTCGATCAGATCCGTCGCCAGCTCCTGGGCGGCGCGCACGCCGCGGGTGTTCTGCGCCGTGATCGCGGTGATCACGGTGGCGCCGTAGCCACCGCAGGCGGCGATCGCCTTCAGGTCGGCCTGGATGCCGGCGCCACCGCTCGAGTCGGAGCCGGCGATGCTGAGAATGACGCGCAAGAGCGTTCGCCTCCTCGGGCGGCAAACTGCAGCTGCAGCGGCGAGGGGATGCGTCGTGCCTGCAGTGGAAGGTGCGGCAGGAGGGCCGAGGCGTCGTGAATTCCCTGCGCCAGCATGATCCGGATCAGGTTCGACGGGTGTGCTCTCAGGCCCAGCGTCGTTTCCGCGCCGCCGGTCCACCCCGATTCACGGCTGCATCCTAGCACAAATGGAGCTCCGAGAAATCGCGCCCTCGGTGCTCGCGCCGGCGCTCACTGGGCCTCGTCGCCGTCCGGCAGACCCTGCATCGGTGTGCCCGAACCACCGTTCCGCAGCATCACGATCTCGCCGAGGATGCTGAGGGCGATCTCTTCCGGGGTTTCGGCATTCAGTTCGAGACCCATGGGCGAGCGGACGCGGTCGAGCTTCTCTCGTGGGATCCCGCGCGCCTCGAGCGCGCGGCGCGCGGTGAGCCAGCGCCGGCGTGAGCCGATGACGCCGAGATAAGCGCAAGGTTGGTCCAGGAGGTGCGGCAATCCCTCGACGTCCAACGGCATGCCGCGCGTGGGCATGACGACCCAGGTATCGGCGTCGAAGCGCAGACGCTGCGGCAGTGCCGCCATCGGCGCGCAGAGGTACTCGTCGGCGCCTGGGGTCGCCTCCGGCGTGCACTGCTCCGCCCTGTCGTCCGCCAGGACGACACGGAAACCGAGCCAGCCGCCGAGATGCGCGAGCGCCCTCCCTACGTGGCCGGCGCCGACGACGAGGAGCGTTGGCCGGCTCGTGAGCGGATCCATGAAGATCTCGACCTCCCCGCCGCAGACGCCGGGGTCGCCGGCGCTCGGATTGTGCAGGGCGTAGCTCACCAGGCGCGGAGTGCGCTGCTGCAACGCCTCGGTTGCCGCCTGCAGCACCCGCGCTTCCATCTCGCCGCCGCCGATGGTGCCGGAAAAGGTGCCGTCGGCGAACACGAGCATCTTGGCACCGGCATGACGCGGCACGGAACCATGGGTGCGGACGACGGTGCAAAGCACGACCGACTCCCCGCGCTGCCGCGCCGCCGTGATGTCTTCGAACATCCCCATACACACCGCCTCGGGAGCGCGCCACGCCCACTCTATCACGACACCGTGGCCCGTCAGCTCCGCAGCAAGCGCAACAGCTTGCCGAGATGCGCGGGCGAGTAGAGCGACAGGTGGTAGCTCCGCCGGCCGCTCACGACGTCCACCATGGCCTCGCAGAGCGGCTCACCCGCGCGCCGGAAGAGAGCCGTGCGCAGCGCCGGACGCTCGAGGATCTTGCCGAGACGCCGCGCCCAGCGCAGCTCGCCCAGAATCTCCTGTTCCAGTGCACGGCGATAGTGGGAGCGCACCCGGCTCGGCTCCGGGGCGCCGGCGAGCACCGCCGCGGCCGCCAGCGCACCACTCTGCAGCGCGTAGGAGATCCCTTCGCCCGTGACCGGGTCGGCGAATCCCGCCGCGTCGCCGCAGAGGAGCACGCGCCCGAGCGCCGCGCCTCCGGGCCGCGGCGCCACCGGAAGCAGCGCGCCGTGACGCTGCACCGTGCCGCTCGGTTCGATGCCAAGTCGCTCCATGTAATGTTGCAGCACGCCGTTCAGGTCCTGTGCCCCGCGCCGGGTGCTGAGGACACCGACGGAAAGATGTTCGCCCTTGGGAAACACCCAGGCGTACCCCGCTGGCACGACCTCGAAGTCGAAGCGCGCGGCTCCGGCGAAGCGGCGGAGCGTTTCCTCGCGCACCGGTACTTCCCACTCCAGGGCGGGCACCGCCGGCACGTCCGCTTCCCAACCGGCCCAGCGCGCCACTCGGCTCCTGGCACCGTCCGCGCCGAGGACCCAGCGCGCCCGCAGTCGCCCCGAGGGCGTTTGCACCTCGACGCTTTCACGCTCCTGCACGAGGCCCTGCACGGAACAAGCGTCGCGCACCTCGGCGCCGGCGGCGCGAGCCCGATCGCACCACCAGGCATCCACAGCCGCGCGCATGGTCATGAAGAGGAACGGCTCGGGTCGCTGCACCTCGAAATGCAACCCCGCGGTCAGGAGGTGCAACGTCGTCGCAGGCAGCGCCCGTTGCACGACCGGTGGTGCAGGCAGCTCGCCATACTTCGCGGCGCGCGCGACCACCGCGCCGCCGCAGGTCTTGTAGCGCGGCAGCTTCTCTTTCTCCAGGAGCAGCACCCGGGCACCCGCAGCCGCCAGACGGGCCGCGGCGTTGCAGCCCGCCGGACCCGCGCCGACCACGATCGCATCGAACACTGCAGCTGCCGAAGGCTGCTCCATGACCACCTCGTGCGCACCACACGCCCGCGCGCCTTGACGTCCCTGGCGGCGGCGCGTAGTGTGCGCTGCGTCCCTTACGAATCCTGTTCTCCTCTGACCTTGCCGCGGAGCGCCGCATGATCAGCACCGAGAACCTGACCAAGATCTTCAAGGACCGCAAGCGTGGCAAGCGCGGCCTTCTCGCTTCCTCCCTGCGCCCGGCGCGCTCGGGCGACATCCGCGCCGTGGACGGCGTGAGCTTCACCTGCAAGCCCGGCGCTATCTACGCCCTCCTCGGCGCCAACGGCGCCGGCAAGACGACCACCCTCCGCATCCTCGCCACCATCCTGACGCCGACGGCGGGAACCGCCGTGGTGGCCGGTCACGACATCCGCTCCGCGCCCGAGCAGGTGCGCCGCAGCGTCGGTTTTCTCTCCACCGCCACCGCTCTCTACGGCAGGCTCACGGCGCGGGAGATGGTGGAATACTTCGGACGCCTGAACGGGTTGGAGGGTGGCGTCCTCCGCAGCCGGGTGGACGAGCTCTTCGCTCTCCTCGACGTCGCCGACTTCGCCGACCGCAAGTGCGACAAGCTCTCTACCGGGCAGAAACAGAAGGTGTCCATCGCCCGCACACTGGTGCACGATCCAGCCGTGATCATCCTCGACGAACCCACCCTCGGCCTCGACGTGCGCGCGGCGCGGACCATCGTGGACTTCATCCGCGACTGCCGCCGGCGCGGCAAGACCGTCCTCTTCTCCACCCACGTGATGAGCGAGGTGGAGAAGTTGGCGGACATGGTCGGCATCATCCACCAGGGCAAGCTTCTCGCCGAGGGCAGCGTCGAGGAGCTGCGCAGCCGGAGCGGCTCGCACGACCTGGAAGACGTCTTCATCCAGCTCCTGGAAGCGTCCGAAACCGCCCCGGCGCTGGAGGCGCGGCGATGAACCTGCGGCAGATCGGTCTCGTCTATCGCAAGGAGATGACGGACACGCTGCGGGACCGGCGCACCCTCGTCTCCATGATCGTGGTGCCGCTCCTCGTCATCCCCGGGCTCATGTTCGGTCTCACTGAAGTGGGGCTCCGGATGGTGAAAAAGGCGGTGACCGAGCGCGCCACGGTGATGATCCTCGGGGAGAACAACGCCCCCACCCTGGCAGCGCAGCTGCGCGCCAACCCGCTGCTGGAGGTGCTGCCGGCGCACGCCGATTTCGCCCAGCGCATCGCCGACAAGCAGCTGCGGGCCGCCATCGAGCTGCCGCCGGGGTTCGAAGCGGCGCTGGCCACCGAGGCGGCAGCGCACCCTACGGTCCGCATCAGCTATCACGAGGGCGAGCTGCGCTCCGAGCAGGCACTGCGCAAGATCGAGGCGACACTGGAGAGCTACAAGAACGTGCTCGTGGCCCAGCGGCTGGCGGCGCGGGATCTCACCGTCGAGGTGCTGCAACCGTTCGCACAATCGCCGACCAACGTGGCCCCGGCAGAACGGGTGAGCGGCGCCGCCCTCGGCGGCTTCATCCCCTACATCATCATCATCCTGACCCTCACGGGCGCCATGTATCCCGCCATCGACGTCACCGCCGGCGAGAAGGAGCGCGGCACCATCGAGACCATCCTGGCGAGCCCGGTGTCGCGCGGCGCGCTGGCCGGCGGCAAGTTCCTCACCGTGCTCACCACCTCCCTGGCCACGGCGCTGCTGTCGTTGCTGTCGCTCAGCGTGTCGGCGCGTTTCACCAGCGGCGGCGGGCTCGGGCCCCTGTCGCTCAAGCTCAGCCCCCAAGGTGTGGTCGCCATGCTCGTGATCATGGTGCCCGTGGCCGTGCTCTTCTCCGGCGTTCTCCTCGCCATCGCTCTCACCGCGAAGAGCTACAAGGAGGCGCAGAGCTACGTCACGCCGCTCATGATCGTGGTCATCCTCCCCGCCGTCGCCGCCATGCTGCCCGGTGTCGAGCTGGACACGCGTCTCGCCCTGATCCCGATCCTGAACGTGAGCCTGGTGAGCAAGGAGCTGGTGGCGGGGATCTACGACTGGCCGGTGATCGCTGTCATCTTCTCCACCTCCTGCGTCTACGCCGGCATCGCCCTCGCCGTCGCCATCGCCGCCTTCCGGCGCGAGTCCGTCCTCTTCCGTACGTGAGAGCCGCCAAGCAAGGAGGATCAGGTGAAGAAGTCCAGCCTATTGCTCTTGGCCCTGCTCGGGGCGATCGCCGGCGCCCCTGCCATCGCTTCCGGCCAGCCGCGCAAGCCCAACATTCTCATCATCTGGGGCGACGACATCGGGTACTGGAACGTCAGCGCCTACAACCAGGGCATGATGGGTTACCGGACACCGAACATCGACCGCATCGCCAAGGAAGGCGCGCTCTTCACCGACTACTACGGCCAGCAGAGCTGCACCGCTGGCCGCGCGGCGTTCATCACCGGCCAATCGCCCTTCCGCACCGGTCTGCTCAAGGTCGGTCTGCCCGGCGCCAAGGAAGGCCTGCAGAAGGAAGACCCGACCCTCGCCGACCTGCTCAAGCAGCAAGGCTACATGACCGGCCAGTTCGGCAAGAACCACCTCGGCGACCAGGACGGGCACCTGCCCACGGCGCACGGTTTCGACGAGTTCTTCGGCTCGCTGTATCATTTGAACGCCGAGGACGAGCCGGAGCACCCTGACTACTTCAAGGACCCCGAGCTGCGCAAGAGGTTCGGGACCCGCGGCGTGCTCCACTGCTGGGCGAATCCGGACGGCACGCAGAAGATCGAGCTCACCGGGCCCCTGACCAAGAAACGCATGGAGACGGTGGACGAGGAATTCACCCGGGGCGCGATCGACTTCATGCAGCGCGCCAAGAAGGCGGACAAGCCATTCTTCCTCTGGTGGAACTCGACCCGCATGCACATCTGGACGCGGCTCAAGGCGGAGAGCCAAGGCAAGACCGGCCTCGGCATCTATCCCGACGGCATGGTGGAGCACGACGCCCTGGTCGGTCAGGTACTGAAGTCGCTCGATGAGCTCGGTCTGGCGGACAACACCATCGTCATGTATTCCACCGACAACGGCGCCGAGAAGTTCACCTGGCCCGATGGCGGCCAGTCGCCCTTCCGCGGCGAGAAGAACACCAACTGGGAAGGCGGCTTCCGCGTGCCGGCGATGGTGCGCTGGCCGGGGACCATCAAGCCAGGCACGGTTCTCAACGACATCGTGGCGCACGAGGACTGGATCCCCACCTTGCTGGCGGCGGCCGGCGAACCCAACATCAAAGAGAAGCTGCTCAAGGGCACCAAAGCCAACCGCAAGACCTTCAAGGTTCATCTCGATGGCTACAACCTGATGGATTACCTTTCCGGCAAGGCTCCCGACCCACGTCACGATTTTTTCTACTTCAACGATGATGGCTCACTGGTGGCGCTGCGCTACGACCAATGGAAGATCGTCTTCGCTGAGCAGCGCTCCCATGGCTTCGACGTCTGGCAGGATCCGTTCGTGCCGCTGCGCCTTCCCAAGCTCTTCAACCTCCGCTCCGATCCTTTCGAGACCGCCGACCACGAAGGGATGGACTACGGACGCTGGCGGGCGGAGCACATCTTCCTGCTCGTACCGGCGCAGCAGTACGTCGGGAAGTTCCTCGGCACGTTCAAGGAATTCCCGCCGCGGCAGAAGCCGGGGAGCTTCTCTCTCGATAAGGTGCTGGAGTCGCTGCAGCAAGGCAGTGTCAAGTGACGCGGCGCTGACCGGGCATTTCAGTGCGTCTCCCCGCCCGGCCCGGGGATCTCGAGCTCGTAGGGCTGCTGCACGGTGCAATACCATTTGCCCCCCAGGCGGCCCACGGTGCGGAGGCGCGTCGGATCCACCCGCCCGCGGGCGTCGAGGATCTCCGGCGCGACGTGCACGACGCGCACGTCCCCGAGCACGGCGTTCCCGCCTCCCGGGCCGGTGCCGAAGCGGAGCACTTGCCGGAGCGTGCACTCCAGGTTCACCGGGGATTCCCCTACCAGCGGCGGCTTGACCCGCGTCGCCGGAACCGGCGTCAGGCCGCTCCAGTCGAACTCGCTGGTCGAAGCCGGGACGTCGGCGGCGCAGGCCACTACCTGGCGCACGATGGCTTCAATGACCGTGGCAATGACGAATTCTCCCGTCGCTTCGATGTTCCGGAGGGTGTCCTTGGGGCTCCCGTCCCTGCGGAGGGCGGGACCGAAGATCACCACAGGCGGCTGTGACGAGACCATGTTGTAGAAGCTGAAGGGAGCCAGGTTGGTGGCGCCCGCGGCAGAAAGGCTGGAAACGAGGGCGATGGGCCGCGGGTTCACGAAGCCGATGAAGAGATGGTAAAGCTCCCGCCACTGTCGCGGATCCGCGCCGATTTCGATGGTGGTCATGGCACCTCCGTGGCCGGCGCGCCCGTGGTCACGGCACCCTCCGTGGCCAGCGCGCCCGTGGTCAGGGCACTCTCCGCAGCCCCGGGGCGCCTCTGGTCACGGCAGCCAGCCAGCTCGCCCATGCTCCCACGCTGGTGCGCTCCAGGTCCACGGGCCGGCTCCATTGACCGGCGACGGGGAGCAGCTTATACCTGGTGGAGCGGAGGAGCGCCCGCAGATCCTCCCCGACGCATCCCACTCGTCGCCTGGCAGTGCTCCGGCAAGCCGCCGCGCCTCCCGCCGTCCGACGGGTGCCAAGGAGGGACATATGCCCGAGGACAAAAGCACGAAGGAACGCAGCCGATCCAGCGGTTCCCGCCGCGCGCCGCGGAGCGAGGCGGCCGCCGAAGCGCCCCCTGCAGCGCGCGAGAACGTACTCACCCTGCCGGTGCTCCCGATCAAGAACACCGTGGTCTTCCCCTCCATCATCATGCCCCTCTCCGTCGGCCGGCCGATGTCGGTGGCCGCGGTGGAGGCCGCGGTGGGCACGGAGGAGAAGGAGATCCTGGTCATCACCCAGCGCGATGCCACCATCGACGAGCCCAAGCAAGAAGACCTCTTCACCATCGGCACGCGCTCCATCATCAAGAAGCTGCCACGCCCGCACGACGAGGCCCTGCAGGTCATCGTGCAAGGCGTGGAGAGGGTGGTGCTCATCAAGCTCGAGCGGGTAGGCGATCTCCTGCAGGCCCGGGTGCGCCCGGCGCCGGTGCCCGAGGAGAAGAGCGTCGAGATCGAGGCGCTGCGCCGCGAGGTTTACGAACTCGCCACCCGGGCCAACGAGCTCTCCAGGCCGCAGCTCACCAGCGAGTTCGAGAAGATGCTGAGCGAAAGCGACGAGCCCATGCGGCTCGTCTATTTGCTCGGGTCGATCATCACCCTGGAGCTGGAGAAGGAGCAGTCTCTGCTGGAGGCCACCAGCTGCTCCGACGCGCTCCGTCTCATGTACGCCTACCTGCGCCACGAGGTGCAGGTGC
The DNA here is from genome assembly GCA_035649275.1 of Candidatus Krumholzibacteriia bacterium. NCBI lineage: Bacteria > Candidatus Krumholzibacteriota > Candidatus Krumholzibacteriia > Candidatus Krumholzibacteriia bacterium. The sequence goes on along the minus strand of DASRJW010000070.1, from coordinate 7,131 downwards.
TCGAGCTGCGCAACAAGATCGCCAGTGAAGCGCAGTCCGAGATGTCGCGCCAGCAGCGCGAGTACCTGCTGCGCCAGCAGCTGCGGGCCATCCAGCAGGAGCTCGGCGAGGATCCCGAGAGCACCGAGGTCGAGATGCTGCGGCAGCGTCTCGAGGAAGCCCAGGTGCCGGAGGAGGTGCGCAAGGAGATCGACAAGGAGCTGAAGCGCCTGGAGAAGGTGCCTTCGGTTTCGCCAGAGCACCACGTCATCCGCTCCTACGTGGAGCTCGTGCTCGAGCTGCCTTGGACGCGCACCACCGAGGACCGGATCGACATCCCGCACTCGCGCCAGGTCCTGGACGAAGACCACTACGATCTCAAGGAGGTCAAGGAGCGCATCCTGGAGCAGCTGGGGGTGCTCAAGCTCAATCCCGAAGCGAAGGCGCCGATCCTCTGCTTCGTCGGGCCTCCCGGCGTGGGCAAGACCTCGCTGGGGCAGTCGATCGCGCGCTCCATGGGTCGCAAGTTCGAGCGCATGAGCCTGGGCGGCATGCATGACGAGGCGGAGCTCCGCGGCCACCGGCGCACCTACATCGGCGCCATGCCGGGCCGCATCCTCCAGGCCATCCGGCGTGCCGGGGTGAAGAATCCCCTGCTCATGCTCGACGAGGTGGACAAGCTGGGCCGCGACTTCCGCGGCGACCCGGCAGCGGCGCTGCTCGAGGTTCTCGACCCGGAACAAAACAAATCCTTCCGGGACAACTATCTCGATCTCGCCTTCGACCTCTCGAAGGTGTTCTTCATCACCACGGCGAACACGCTGGACACGATCCCGCGGCCTCTCCTCGACCGCATGGAGGTGCTGCGGCTGCCGGGGTACAGCGAGGAGGAGAAGACCGAGATCGCCAAGCGCTACCTGATCCCGCGCCAACTGCGCGAAGCAGGGCTGAACGACGAGAAGCTGGTGATTTCTCCCGCCACGCTGCAGACCATCATTTCGCGCTATACCCGCGAGGCGGGGGTGCGGCAGCTGGAGCGCACGATCGGCCGCGTGGCACGCAAGGCGGCGCTGCACTTCGCCGAGGGCAAGATCGAGCCGGTGCGCGTCGAGCCCCAGGACTTGCCCGACATGCTCGGGCCCGAGATCTTCTCCATCGAGAAGATGCGGCGCGAATCGCCCCCCGGAGTGGCTACCGGTCTCGCCTGGACCGAAACGGGCGGCGAGGTACTTTACATCGAGTCGAGCCTGCTGCCCGATGCGAACGGCCTCACCCTGACCGGACACCTGGGCGAGGTCATGAAGGAATCGGCCAAGGCGGCGCAGAGCTGGGTCTGGGCCCATGCGGACGAGCTCGGCTTCGACCGCAAGATCTTGAAGGAGAGCGGCGTGCACATCCACGTGCCCGCCGGTGCCATTCCCAAGGATGGCCCCTCGGCGGGCGTGGCGATCGTCACGGCCCTGGCGTCGCTTTACTCCGGGAAGCCAGCGCGCAGCGACACCGCCATGACCGGGGAGATCACGCTCGCTGGTCTCGTGCTCCCCATCGGCGGCATCAAGGAAAAGGTGCTGGCGGCGCGTCGCGCCGGCATCCGCCGCGTCGTCCTGCCGCGGGAGAACGAGAAGGACCTGCGCGACCTGCCGCCGCACGTGCGGCAGGAGATGCAGTTCACCTTCGTGGAGCGCATCACCGAGCTGCTGGCCGCTAGCCTGCCGAGCCTCACACCGACCACCGCCTCGACGCGCTCGCCGTCGACCCGGCCTCGCCCCGCCGCTGCCGCCAGCCCGCCGGAGTGAGCATGACACGGGTCGAAGTGTTCCACCTCGACAACTTGCAGCACGAAGCCACGGTGAACGGGCACTCCATCGTCCTCGACGAGCCCGTGGAAGCCGGCGGCGGCGGGCAGGGCATGAACCCGTACGAACTCCTCCTCGCCGCCCTCGGTGGCTGCATCGGCATGACGCTCAGGATCTACGCCCGCCACAAGGGCTGGCCCCTGGAGGACGTGCGCGTCGTCCTCACCCACGACAAGATCCACGCCAAGGACTGCGAGGACTGCGAGCACGAGGACGGCATGCTCGACGTCATCCGCCGCAAGGTGGAGATCGAGGGCCCGCTCACCGATGAGCAGGTGGCGCGTCTGCAAGAAATCGCCGCGCGCTGCCCGGTGCATCGCACCCTCACGGGCACCGTCGAGGTCCTCCGCGACGATTCGCTGTGAGGCGGGACGACTCGAGCCACGCCAGGCCATGCCTCGCCTAGATTCATTGTGCTTTTACCTTGTCGTCATGAAAGGGAGCAGACATGTTCGAGAAGCTTCTCCCTCATTCCATCGACAACACGTATCGAGGTACCAAGGCCGGGCTCTGGCTCTTCGGGCTGGTCGTGGGCCTGAGGATCGCGCAGAGTCTAAGCGTCATCTTCAACGGATACAGTACAGCCAAGGGCGCTGACGGGATCCCTGTCGACACCTACACGCCCGAGGCAGCGCAGCAGATCGTGGCTCTCTTCGCGCAAGGGTCGCTCTGGCGACTGACGCTCGGTCTGCTCTGCGTGATCGTGTTGGTGCGGTATCGGAGCGCGGTCCCCCTGCTCTTCGTGGTGCTCCTCCTGAACTATCTCGCCAGCCAGCTGATTTTTCAGTTCGTCCCTCTGGTCCGTACGGGAACGCCGCCGGGGCCGTACGTGAACTTCGGATTGTTCGCTCTGATGATCGTCGGCTTGGTGCTATCGCTACGGAGTCGGACGATCCGCGCCTAGCAGAGCACGGAACCACACGCTTCCGGACTGTCGCTTGCCCGAGGGCGCCCGCGGCTGCTAACCTGAAGTGTCTTCGCCCGGATTCCCGTGCCACCGTCGCCCCGTGGGGAGGTCCTCGTGACTTCGCATCGCCGCGCTGTTCCTAGGCGTTCCGCCCAGCGCTCCGTCGCGCTCGCCGCTTGCGCCGTCGCCCTCGCGCTTGCTTCTCCCACCCAGGGCGCCGGAGCGCGTCTCGACACCCAGGTCGTCCCCACTTTCCAGTCCGTGACGCTGCGCCTCGACGCCGGGACCACCGAATACACCGGCAGCACCACGGTGGAGCTGCGGGTACGGACGGCGACGCAGAGCTTCCGCTTCCATGCCGAAGAGATCCCGATCACGAAGCTCACGCTCGCCGGCAAGGGCGGGCCCGTCGCGGTGGAGCACCAGAGCATCGACAACGCCATGGTGGAGGTGCGCGCCGCCCAGCCTCTCGCGCCCGGCGACTACAAGCTGCAGATCGACTTCACGAACGAATTCGGCACCAAAGCCGTTGGCCTCTACCGCATGGAGCAGGACGGCCAGGGTTACCTCTTCACCCAGTTCGAGGCCGACGATGCCCGGGAATCCATCCCCTGCTGGGACGAGCCGGGATTCAAGCTCGAATGGCAGCTCACCCTCGAGGTGCCCGAGGCGCACACGGCGGTGACGAACACACCGGTGGCAAGCGAGAGCGTCACGAACGGCTGGCGCAAGCTCGTCTTCAAGCGCACCAAGCCGCTGCCGTCTTACTTGCTCGCCATCGCGGCGGGGCCGCTGGAGAAGACGCCCATTCCGGGCATGTCCATTCTGGGGAACGTGATCACCATCCGCGGCCAGAGCCGCCTGGCGGCGCTCGCGGCGGAGACCACGCCTCCCATCCTGCGCGCCCTGGAGGCGTACTTCGGCGAGCCCTATCCCTTCGAGAAGCTCGACCTCGTTGCCATTCCGGAGTACTGGCCGGGCGCGATGGAGAACCCGGGCGCGGTGACCTTCGCCGCCAGGCTCCTCCTCGTCGATCCGGAGGCCGCGAGCCTGTCGCAGAAGCGCACCCTCGCCCGCGTCACCGCCCACGAGCTGGCGCACATGTGGTTCGGCGACATGGTGACCATGCAATGGTGGGACGACCTCTGGCTCAACGAGTCCTTCGCCGACTGGATGGGTGACAAGATCACGCAGCAGGTGTTCCCGCAGTACGGCGTGGGGGTGGCCGAGCTGCAGCAGTCGCTCGGAACCATGAACGGGGATGCGCGGCCGTCTTCACAGGCCATCCGGCGGCCGGTGGAGTCGACCGAGAACCTGCTGCAGAACGTCGGCACCCAGTACAACAAGGGCAAGGCCGTCCTCGCCATGTTCGAGCAGTGGATCGGCCCGGAGAAGTTCCGCGCCGGGGTGCTGCAACACTTGGCGGCGCATCGTTTCGGCAACGCCACGGCGGAGGATTTCTGGCGCGCCCTCGGCCGGGCCTCCGGCAGCGACGTGAGCGCCGCCATGGCCACGTTCATCGAGCAGCCCGGGCTGCCCTCGGTGCGTGTCGAGCTCGAGAAAGACAACCGGATCCGGCTCAGTCAGAAGCGCTTCGCCAACTATGGCGTCGAGTTGCCGGCGCAGAACTGGAAGATTCCGGTGACGCTGCGCTACTCCGACGGCAAAGCCGTGCACGCCCAGACCGTGCTCCTCGACAAGGCGACGCAGTCCATCAGTCTGGATACCGGCGGGCCTCCCGCCTGGGTACTGCCGAACGCCGACCAGCGCGGCTACTACCGCTGGGAGGTGCCGCAGGAGATGCTGCGTGCCCTGGTGACCGGCGGCTCGGAGCAGCTGAACGTGCGCGAACGCGTCGGCCTCATCGGCAATCTGTCGGCGCTGCTCGACGCCGGCGCGGTGTCCGGAGGCGACTATCTCTCGGCTCTGGGCGGCTTCGCCGGCGATCCGAGCCCGATGGTCATCAACGCACTCCTCACCGGGCTCAACAAGGTGCAGACCGCGTTCGTGCAACCCGAGAACGCCGACGCCTACGCGGCCTATGTCCGCCGTACCCTCGGCCCGTCGCTCGAGCGCTTCGGCGCCGAGCCGCGAGCGGGGGAGGAAGAAGAAGTCGCGCTCTTCCGCCCGCAGCTCCTGCGCAACCTGGGTGACAAAGGGAAGGACGAGGAGATCCTCCACCTGATGGAAGGCATGGCAAAACGGTACATGCAGGATCCGCACGCCATCGATCCCCAGCTGGCAGGCGCTGCCCTGGAGCTCGCGGCGATTCGCGGCGATCGGGCCCTCTTCGACTCCTACCGGCAACGCTTCGAAACAGCGCAGGTGCCTGCCGAGCGGAGCCGGTACCTCGATGCTCTCGGCGGCTTCCGCGCTCCCGAGCTGGTGGATGAAGCCCTGCACTACTGCTTGTCCGGTCCACTCCGCCCGAACGAGGTGCTGGACATCCCTTTCCAACTGGCGACGCATCCAGAGCAGCAGGACCGCACCTTCCGCTGGTTCACGACGAACTACGACGCCCTCAGCAAGCGCCTCACGCCGGAGATGCTCGGCTTCATGCCCTTTATCGCCGGCGGCTGCTCGGCGGAGCGCCTCGCCGCGGCCCAGGAGTTCTTCAACGCACCGGACCGGCAGGCACCGGGCACACAGAGAGGGCTGGCCCGGGTCACGGACCAGGTGAAGGACTGCGTCGGGTTGCGCGAGCGCGAAGGCGCCGCCGTCGCCGCCTTCCTGACTCAGAACCTGGGGTCACGCTAGGGCAGGAGCACCAGCTTGCGGACGCCGGTGAAGGCCGGGGCGTCGGTCCCGAGGCCGCGGGCTTCGAAACGACAGAAGTAGATGCCGGCGGCGACGAAGCTCCCGGCGTCGTCGGTGCCGTTCCAGGTCACCTCGTGCGCGCTCGGTGGTTGCACCGCGTCGAGGAGCGTGCGCACGCGCCGTCCGGCGGCGTCGTAGATCCAGAGTCGCACCAGGGAAGCGACCGGCAGCTCATAGGCGACTCGCGTCGACGGGTTGAAGGGGTTGGGCACGTTGGGGCCGAGCGACCAGGTCGCGAGGCGCGGCAGCTCGCGGCTGTCGGTCGTATCCAGCCAGTGCAGAGCGGCCACGGCGTTCACCGTCCCCCAGCCGGAAAAGTTGTCGGGAGTGCCGGCCTGGCTCGCGGTCAGGCGCAAGGCGTCGCGGATCTGCAGCGGTGTCGCCGCTTGGCGCGCTGAGAGCAGGAGCGCCGCCACACCCGCCACCAGCGGGCAGGAGAGCGACGTACCACTCGCAGTGGAATAGCTGGCCGGATCGCTGGCGCTGGCGCGCCGCACTTGGCTCCCCTGCGCCATGACGTCGGGCTTGAAGCGCGGCGGGAGGTCCGTCGTCGGACCTATCGAGCTGAACCCGCTGCGGGCGCCGTTCGGATCAAGAGCGCCCACGGCGATGACGTTGTCGCCGTCGGCGGGGGCGATCAGAGTGTTGTGCACGTCGACGCCCTCGTTGCCCGCCGAGTTCACCACCACGATGCCGCGCGCCACCGCGAGATCCGCGGCGCGGGTGATGGCGGTGGTGTTCCCGTCCATGTCTTCCCAGGTCCAGCTCGGATGCGGCGGGTCGTAATCGAGATAGCCGAGAGAGGTGGAGGCGACGTCGATGCCGAGGCTGTCGGCCCACTCGATCGCCGCCACCCAATGGTCTTCCTCCACCGGCGTCTCGCTGGCGTCGTCCTCGGTGCGGGCGAGAACGAAGCTGGCGCCGAAGGCGGCGCCGATGAGATCTCCCGGCGCGTAGCCCCCGACCACCGAGAGAGTGATGATGCCGTGAGCGCCGAAGGACGTCGGCGCTCCTGGCGGCGGCGCCGGGTCGTCGTCCCCGTCGACGAAATCGTGCGCCGCCACCACCTGCAGGCTTGCCAGCGACGCGTGCTCGAGCAACCGGTAGCCGTTGTCGAAGTGGCCGATCAGCACGCCCTGTCCGGTGATGCCGAGGTCGTGCAAAGTGGGAACACCGAGCATCGCGAGCTGACCTTGCGATCCGCCGTAGTTCAACGAAACCGGGTGAGGTCCGGGAAGCGGCCGCGCCTGCAGGTCGCGGCTGGATGAGGAAGACCCGGCGCCAGCCCGAGCTTCGGCGTCGAGGTGCGACACACTGCGGCGCGCGTAGCGTCGCACCATATCGAGCCGGCGCACGCAGGGAAGCCCGGCGAGGGCACGACCTTGCGCCGGCGTCGCTTCCACGCTGACGGCGTTGAGCCACTTCGAGCGATGCCGCAGGCGCGTGGCGCGGGCTGCCACGAGCGCCACCGCAGCCTCGTCGAGGGGAAGATCGCAGGCGTCCACGACCGCCGACGGCGGCCGCACCTTGAGCCGACGGCGCAGGCTCCGTTCGGAGACGAGAGCCAGCGGC
>DASRJW010000069.1 GCA_035649275.1 Candidatus Krumholzibacteriia bacterium | reverse complement strand
GTGATGACGACGATCCCGGTGAGGTCGAGTAGCACGCCGTGGCGGATCATGGCGCCGATGCGCACCCTGCCCGTGGCATAGACGAGGGCATTGGGTGGGGTGGACACCGGCAGCATGAAGCCGAAGGAACAAGCCGCCGTGGCGGCGAGCGCCGGTTGCAGCGGATCCACGCCGGCAGCCTGCGCCAGCGCCAGCACGATGGGGACGATGAGGCTGGCGCTGGCGGTGTTGCTCGTCACCTCGCTCACCAGGATGCCGAGGAGGACCGAGGCGAGGACGATGCCGGTGGGGCCGTGGATCGGCATGGCATGGAAGAGGAAGGCGCCGAGCGCCCGCGCCAGACCGGTCTCGAGCATGAGGCCCCCGAGCGAAAGCCCGCCGCCGAAGAGCAGCAGCGTCGACCAGTCGAGGCGACGCAGCACGCCGATGTCCAGGATGCGCTCGCGGCCCTTGCCGCTCGGGAGCAGGAAGAGCGCGAGACCGCCGAGGAGCGGCACCGTCGTTTCCGGCAGCCGGTTGCTCCACTGCATAAGCCAATCCGTGTTCCCGAGCGATGTCGCCTGCAGAATTCCCGGCGTGATCCAAAGCGCCACCACGAGCAAATAGACCGGCACCAGCGTCTTCTCGGCCCGCGACCAGGGCCGGCGGGCTTCTCCACCTCGCGTTGCGGTGACCGGCATCTCGAGTGTTTCCGCCGCGGCGGTGCCGGAGGGGGCGGCCGCTGCGGCGGTCCTTCGCTTCCCAGCCTGGAAGCGTGCCAGGAGCTCGAAGTAACCGGCGCAGAGCAGCGTCATCAGCAGCGCCAAGGGCGCGAAGACCGCGCACCATTGGGCGAAGGGGATGCGCGTCCCCGTTCCTTCCTGGAGCAAGCGCAGGCCGATCAGGTTCGGCGCCGTACCCACCGGCGTCGCCAGGCCGCCCAGGGAAGGCGCGTACGCCGCCATGAGCAGGGTGCCGACGAGGACCGGGCGCGAGACGCGACCTTCGGCGGCGAGAGCGAGGGGCAAGAGGATCACCGTCGTCGCCGTGTTGTTCACCCAAGCCGAGATACCGCAGCCGAGCAGCGCCACCGCCCAGAGCAGCAGGCCGGGCCGGCGGCGCACCGCCGGCGCTTGCACCACGGCCCGGGCGAGCCGGGCGTCGAGACCATGCTCGGAGCTCGCGCCGGTGAGCAAGAAGGTGCCGAAGAAAAGAAAGAGAATCGGGTCACCGAAGCCGGCGAAAGCCGCGCGCGCCTCGGCAACGCGCAGCACCACCGCGAGGAGCGGGATGAGGAGCGCAGTCCAGGCGAGCGGCACCGCCTCGGTCATCCAGAGGCCGGCGGCGGCGATGAGGATCACCAGCGTGCCATGGGCCCGTGGCTCGAGGCCGACGGGCAGCAGCCCCACCAGGAGGGCCACCCCCCCCACGGCGAGGACGACCGCAGGGCTGACGCGGACGCCGCTGGCGGGGATTGCGCTCTCGTCCGGACGCGGTGCCGCCATGGCGCCGCATGGTAGCAGGCGCTCCGGGAGGGGGTGCCATGCAACCTTTTGCCCCCGGCCAACGACAGTACAGACGATGAACCCAGAGGCCGGGATTCCAAGCAGCGATCGGGAGCTGGCGGAGGCCGTCCTCCGCGACGGCGAGGAGCGGGCGTTCCGGACCTTGTACCGGCGCCACAGTCCGCGGGTGTACCAGCTCGCGCTCCGTCTCCTGGGCGGGGACGTCCGTGAAGCCGAGGACGTGACGCAAGAAACCTGGCTCCGGGCGATCGGTGCGCTCGAGCGCTTCCGCTGGGAGGCCGCCTTCGGGACCTGGCTCGGGAGGATCGCGGTGCACGTGGCGAAGGATGCGCTCCGCCGCCGCGGCCGCGGGCGAGAGGACCTCTGGGACCCGGAGCTCGAGTTCGAGAGTCCGGTGCCGAGCCCGGCGCACTCGGCGGCGGAGCGCCTCGCCACCCGCATCGACCTCGAGCGCGCCATCGCGCTGCTGCCGGATGGCTACCGCGCCGTGCTGGTCTTGCACGACGTCGAAGGGTGGCCGCACGAGAGCATCGCCACCGAGCTCGACATCGCGGTCGGGACGTCGAAGAGCCAGCTGCATCGCGCCCGCCGCAGCCTGCGAGCGCTGCTGGTGCCGGCGGCAGAGGAACCTGCGTGACGGCGTGGATGCCGCCACGACGAGAGGAAAAAACCATGCACGATGACGAACTCACTGCGGCCGAGCGCGAAGCGCTCTGGGCCCTGCCCCGCGAAGCCAACCCCTCGGATCTCCTGGAAGAGCGCACGCTGCAGGCCCTCGTGGGTCGCGACCTCGTCCGCTCGCGCCGGCGTTCGCCTGCCGCCATGGCCTGGATCGGCGCCGTGGCCGCGTGCCTCGTCTTCTTCGTGGCCGGGTTCGGCGTCGGCATGCGCCGGGCGGAAAGGCCGGCGGACGAATCGACCTTCTCGCCGTCAGCGACCGAGGGGTTGGCCGAGCAGCGGCCCGGTTCGACGCAGACGCCGGGCGCCGGCGAGCAGACACAGCCCGCGGCAGGCGAACACCGCGCCACGCCTGCCGGCGCCGCCATGGATACGGCCGGCGGTCTCGCGCTCACGAGCACGCCGGCGAATCAGAAGCAACGGACACAAGTCGTGGTGTGGTTTTGAACTGTGATGGAGGCACGCCCGTGAAGAGCATCGATTTCGTGCGCCGTGTGCGGCCCTTGGGTCGAACTGCGGCCCGGGTCGCCGTCCTCGAACTCGTCGCCGCCTTGGCCGGGATCGCACCGGCCGCCGGCGTGGGGCCGAAAGTGAACGGGAACTCGCGGGTTGTGGTGGCGACACCGGAGGGTCCAGTCGTCACCGTCCACCCCGTGGTCGTCGCCGCCCCCGAGGTGCGCGTCGCCCCCATCGCCCGGGCCTTCGCCGAGGCGGTGTGGAGCCAATCGCCGGAAGGGTGGTTCGGCATCGGACTCTCCTGCGACGACTGCACCATCAGTCACGACGAGGAGGGGACCGCGGTGTGGGAGTTCGAGACCGCCCCCCGCATCCAGTACGTCGACCCCGACGGTCCGGCAGGGAAGGCGGGATTGGAGAGCGGCGACGTGCTGCAGAATATCGATGGTGTAGCGATTACCTCCAAGGAGGGGGGAAAGAAGTTCGGCGCCGTGGAGCCCGGCGACGCCGTGCGCTGGACCTACGAGCGCAAGGGCAAGAGCCACGAGGTGAAGCTGGTGGCGGAGGAGCATCCGGACCGCTGGGGTTGGGACGCGGAGACGGAAGCCGCGATCCAGGCGTCGATCGCCTCGTTGCACGACGAGCAGGCGAAGCTCGCCGCGGAAGCCCAGGCCATGGCAGCCGACAAACTCTCGAAAGAAGCGTACGAGAACGTGCTGCAAAAGATGGAGGAGGCGCAGCGGGCCATGGAGAAGAGCTCCAAGGCCTGGCGCGGCAAGAACTACTGGGACAAGAAGCAGTGGGACACGATGGTGGTGCCGGCGTTCCCCGAAACGCCAGCGCCGTTCCATCACAAGCTGCGCTACGAAGGCACCATCGGCGGGTCGGAGGTGGAGGTTCGCGGCTCGGGGGCGGTGGTCGTGACGGAAGACGCCGAGGACGAGATCGTGATCACGACGCCCGACGCCACCATCCACATCCGTACGAAGAAGTAACCGCAGCCGGAATCGGTCCTTTTCACCCAACCGGCCGCAGAAAGAGGGGACTCTGCCGAGGCCGCCCGGCCCGGAGCCCGGCCGGGCCACGGCAGCCCCTGCTCCTGCACCGCTTCCCTCCCGCGCCCGGGGCGTGAACGATTCTTGCCTTGCCCCGTCACCCGCGTTTGCCGCGCACGCGGTCGTCTCGCGATCTCCAAAATGAACGAATCGGAAGTGCCCCGGTGGGTGCAACTCGGAGGGAGCCGATGGTGGATCGACTGTTCGGGAAGGCGGGTCTGCGCCGCTCAGGGATGCTCGCACTGGTTCTGGTCGCCGTCATGGGCCTCGCGGCCTGCGAGCACGGCATTTCCCCGGCGGACCTGGATTCCGCCCCGAAGCCGGCGGCGACGCCTCGAGCCGGCTACATCGACGCCGGTGCCGCCGCGCAGTTGTCGCGGGCGATCGGCACGCTGTCCGCGGGCAACCCCATCGCGGGCCACTGGATCGTGGCATTCCGTGACGACGTGGACGATCCCGGCGCCGAAGCGGCACAGCTGACCGCGGCGCATGGCAGCGCCCCCACCTATGTCTATGGCCAGGCACTGAAGGGCTTCGCCGCCTGGCTACCTCCGGCCGCGGTCGAGGCGCTGCGGCACAATCCTCACGTGGTTGCGGTCGAGGAAGAC
>DASRJW010000068.1 GCA_035649275.1 Candidatus Krumholzibacteriia bacterium | reverse complement strand
CGCTCAGGAAGGCGACCCGGCGAGGCTTCCCGTTCCACCTTTCCGCCCCGCCCGACCGGCGGCGCGGGCGCGCTGCGCTTCCCACAGACGGCGGGCGAGCCAGGCGATGCGAACGGACATGTAATAGGTGGCGGGCAGAGCGATGACGAGGAGCACCGTGCTCGAGGCGAGGCCGCCGATGGAGGTGAGCGCCAGATTCTCCCAGATGTCCTTGCCCTCGGTCATCTTGCCGCCGAGGAGATTCACCAGCCATCCCGGCATGGGGATGAGCAGCGGCGCCAGGCCGATCACGGTGGTGGCGCTGGTGAGCAGGATGGAAGAGAAACGGATGCGCGTCGCCCGCGCCACGGCGCGACGGAGCAGGGCCGGGCGCTCCTTCGCGTCCAAACGGTAGAGGTCGACGCCGCCGAGGGAGCGCCGCAAGCCGGGGAAGAGCGACGACTCCGCTTCCGGGTCGCCCCCCAGCTTCGCCTTCAGCACCAGGCTCGATTCCTGGCGGAAGCGGCTCGCCAGCAGGATGGCGTTCTTCACCGCCACCGCGAAGAGGAGCACGAGGCCGATGCGCGCCGACGAATCGAAGGCGTCACCGGTCATCCAGAAAGCGATGAACACTCCCACTAGGCTCATGGGCAGCGAGAACAGCACCAGGAGCGGCAGCGTGAAGCTCTCGTACATCGCCGCGAGCAGCAGGCCGATGAAACCCACGGCGAGGCCGGCGGCCAGATTGAGCTCCTCGTTCTCCTCCTCGCTGATGAACTCGTCCCGGGCCTCCTCGGCGCTGTAGCCGTACGGTAGGTCCATGCTGTCCAGGACGCGCTTGATGTAGGCCTGCCGCATCTTGTCGGTGCCGACGTACTCCCAGTTCACGAAGACGCTGTAGCGCTGATTCTCCCGGATCACCGAAGCCGGGATGGGGCGTTCCTCGAGACGCACGAGGTCCCCGAGGCGCACGCGCTGGCCCTCGCGGGTGACGAGCAGCTTCGACGCCACCTCGGCGTACTGGATGGTCTCGGAATCGTCGAAAGCGAGCTGCACCTGCTCCTGCTCGCCATCGATCTGCATCGTCCAGGGGAAGTCGACGCCGAGCAGGCGCCGCACCTGGCCGAGCACGTCGGCCACGGTGAGCCCGTACTCGGCCAGGCGCTCCCGCTGCAGAGTGATCACCGTCTCGTTCTGCGTCGTCCGGTCGCCCCACTGCAGGCCGCTGGTGATGCGGGCGTTGCGCACGCGCCGCTGCCGCTGGATGTTGTGCAGCGTGGTCTCGGCGATGGTGTTGAGTTGCTTCGAGTTGTATCCCGTGATCTTGACCAGCGAGTTGAGCGACGAGCCGGCGAAGGGGCCCTTGAAATAGGGCTGATCGGCGAAGCCGCGGATGAAGATGGAAACACCGCCGGTACGGTCGGCGAGGTCCACCCAGACATCTCGGTAGAAGGACGGCGTCACCGTGGAAAGGAGCTTCTTGTCGAACTCGACGCGGATGAAGCCGCGGTAGTCGAAGGTGGTCGAGTTCATCCGCACGCCCTCTTCCACCGGAGAGATGGAATCCTCGAACAGCTTCAGCGTCTCCGTGGCCAGCCTGATATCGGTGCCCGCCGGCAATTCCAGGTAGAGGAAGAGCTCCTCCTGGTCGGGGAAATGCCAGAAGCCCCCCTTCAGCACCTTGTCGCGGTAGACGAAGTAGGTGCCCCAGACGAGGACCGCCAGCGTCGCCGGCACGATCAGCCACCACAGGCGCTGGGTCCAATCGAAGAGGCGCTCCAGGATTCCCTGGCGCTGCTCGAGGTCGTGGCGATCCTCCACGTAGGCGTGCAGGATGCGGGCATCGGCGACGTCGTTGGCTCCGTCGGCGGTGCGGCGCACCAGGGGTTTCGCCCAGGCGCCGTGCAGCACCACCGGGGTCCAGCAGAAGGCCACGAAGAGCGAGCCCATCATGGAGACGCCGATGGCGATGGCGAGGGGCGTGTAGTAGAGCGCCAGGCGGCCGCTCAGGAAGATGAAGGAAGCGAAGGCGGCCAGGGTGGAAAGCGTCGTGGCGTAGATCGGGAACTGCACTTCCCGTGTACCCTCGAGGATGGTCTGCACCACGATGCTGAGCTTGGCGCGGCGCGACAGGTTCTCTCTTTCGGCCTTCTGCAACGCGTCCAGGCGCCGGTGGATGCCGTCCAAGACCAAGATGCTGTTGTCGAGCAGCTCCCCGAAGCAGATGGTGAGCCCGCTGATGGTGATGAAGTTCACCGAAATGCGCATGAAATAGAACATGCTGAGCGAGATCACCACGGCGAAGAAGATGGATCCCGTGACGATGGCGGTGAGACGCACCTCGCGCAGCGACAAGGCGAGGAGGATGAAGAGGACGAGGACGATGACGAGCGAGCGCACCAGGAGCTCGTAGAGCTTCTGCTCCAGATCCTTGCCCTGGTCGGTATCGATGTGGAAGTTGGCGGCGAAGGGAACTTCTTTCTCGAGTTGCGGCAGGGCCGCGCGGAGGTTGCGGCTGACGCCGACGGAGTTGGCGTTGCTGCGCTTGTCCACCACCACCTGCACCACGTTCCGCCCGTTGGCGCGGACGAAATAGACCGGGTCCTCGTGGGTCTGGCGCACTTCCCCCACCATCCCCAAGCGGAAGGTGCGGTCGCCGCGCTGTGCCACCGGCGCGTCGCGGAGCGCCTGCACGTCGACGGGGTCGCGCAGCGAGACGATCTTCTCCAACCCCTCTTGGCGGACGATGCCGGCGGCGAAGAGGTCGTCGAGACGGCCGACGGCGGTGAAGACCTCGTCGGCGCCCAGGCCGTAGAGATCGAGCTTCTGGCGGTCGAGCAGGATCTTGAGCAAGGGGCGCGCGCCGCCTTGCACGCGCGCATCGGCCACCCCGTCCACCCCGAGCAGGCGCGGCACGATCCAGGTCTCGGCCTGGTCGCGCAGCTCGTTCGGGTCGAGAGTGGATTCGAGGCTGAAGGTGAAGAAGTTCTCGGTCTGGAACTCCTCCGGGACGTGCGCCACCACCATGGGCTGGGTGGCCCCGAGGGGCAGGTTGCGGCGCACCGAACCCAGGTGCTCGTTCAGCTCCAGCCGGGCGAAATCGATGTCCACCTCGCGGCGGAATTCCACCTCCACCTGGGAGCTGGCGGCGCGGCTGGTGGAGCGCACTGATTCCACCCCGTGCACGCTGCGCACGGCTTCCTCGATCGGCAGGGTGAGGGAGCGCTGCACCGCCTGCGGCGAGGCGCCGTTCCAGTTGCTGGTGATCACGAGAGACGGCAGCTTGACCTCGGGAATCGCCTCCACCTGCAGGCGCGGCAGAGCGTAGATGCCGAGCACCACGAAGCTGGAGAAGAGCATCCAGGTGGTCACCGGGTGGCGGAGGAAGAAGCCGGTCATGACCGCTCCTCCTTCTGGACGCTGGCGGGCCGTATCTCGCCGGCGCCGGGCTCGAACGGGACGGCCAAGCCGGCAGCGGCACGAGCGTCGGCGACAGCAGCCTCGGGACGGATGCGGTGCGCCGACACGTACAAGATCGGGGTGTAGAAGAGGGTGAGGAGGGTGGCGATGGAGAGCCCGCCGACGATGGTGATCGCCATGGAACGCTGCATCTGGTCGCCGCTCCCCAAGCCGATGGACATGGGGAGCAGACCGAGCACGGTGGAGACGCTGGTCATGAGAATCGGGCGCAGGCGCAGGCGGCTGCCTTCGAGCACCGCATCCCACTGGCTGTGGCCTTCGTCGCGCAGGCGCCGGTAGGTGTCCACCTGGACGATGGCGTTGTCCACCGCGATCCCCACCAGGACCATGAGCCCGATCATGCTCATCACGTTGATCGAGCTGCCCGTGAGGCCGATGGCGAGCGCCGAACCGGCGAGGCCGATGGGGATGACGGCAGAGATGAGGAGCGGGTCGAGGAACGACTCGAACTGCGCCGCCAGGATCATGTAGACGAGAACGATGGAGAGGAGGAGCGCCCAGCCCAGGCTGCGGAAGCTGGAGCGCATGGCCTCACGCTCGCCGCCGGAAGCGTAGGTGACGTCGCCCGGGACGTCGAGCTTCTTGGCGATGGCGATGGCGTCGGTCCACACCTGGCCCGGCGAGCGGCCGTGCACGTCGCCGCTGATGGTCACCATGCGGCGCTGGTTGCGGCGCACGAGCTCGCGCACCGGGCGCTCCTCGTGCAGCGTCAGGAAGTTGTGCAACGGCACGGTCTGGCCGCCAGCGAGACGGATGGGGGTGGAGAGGGCGGCAGTGAGATCGCGACGCTCGTCCTCCGAGAAGCGCACGGCGATATCGATACGCTGCTCCACCTCGTTGAAGGTGGTGGCCTCGGCGCCCCCGATGCGGTAGCGCAGCTCCTGCGCCAGGGCGTTGGGATCCAAGCCGCTGCGCAGGATCTCTTCGCGGTCGAGCCGGACGATCAAGTTGGGGGTGCCGATGACGCGGTCCACCTGCAAGTTGGACAAGCCCTGCACGCCCTCGAGGGGCGGTACCAACCGCTCCGCCACCGCCACGGCAGTGTGCGGATCCTCGGCCATGACACCGAGGGTGAACGGCGCCTCGCCGACGGCGAGGATCTCGCCGAGGCCGACGCCTTCCTCGCGGAAGGCGAAGCCGATGCCTGGCATGGCGCGCAGGCGCTCGCCGAGCTGGCGCTCGATGCGCTGGCCATTGCGCGGCGCGTCGCGGCCTTGCACCAGCACGATGCGCATGCGCGCCGTGTGCGGCGCGGTGTAGTCCTGGCTTGCCGCGAGCGTCCGCTCGGTGCGCCCGACCTGGGTGAAGACGCTGCGCACCGCCGCATCACCTTCCAGGGTAGAGGCGATGCGCGCCGCAGTCGCCGTGGTCTCCTCGAGCGGCGTGCCGGCGGGTAGCTCGAGGTCGAGCCGGAGATCGCCGGAGGACCGCGCGGGCATGAAGCGCCGCTCGAGGCGCATGGCGAAGAGGCTGCAGAGCACCAAGCCCACGGCGAGGAGTGCCAGCATGCGACCGGGCCGTCGCAGCGTCCGCTCGAGAGCGGTGTAGTAGCGGCGGTGCATGGTGTCCAGGCCGCGGTCCAGGGGCCGGGAGAAAAAGCGCGGCATGGGCACCTGCCAGCGTAGCGCCCGGGCCGAGAGAACGGGCTGCAAGAGCAGCGCGGTGGCGATGGAGATGAGGAGAGAGTAGGTGACCGTGAGCGCTTGGTCGCGGAAGAGCGCGCCGGCGATCCCGGGCACGTAGACCACCGGGAAGTACACCGCGACGGTGGTGAGCGTGGTGCCGAGCACGGGGAGGATCATCTCGCGGCCGCCCTTCTCGCAGGCCGCCGCCACCAAGCGGCTGTACTCGAGAGTGGCGGCGGCGTCGCTGCCTGGAGGGGGGCTCGCGCGCCCGGGGAGGTGCCGGGTGATGTTCTCGAGCACGATGATGGAGTTGTCCACCAGGATGCCGGAGGCGAGGGACAAGCCGCCCAGGCTCATGAGGTTGAGCTTGACGTCGCCGAAATAGAGAAGGCCGAAGGCGACGAGGACGGAAATGGGGATGGAAAGTCCGACGGTGAGCGGGCTCAGGATGTCGTTGAGGAAACAATAGAGCATGAGGAAGGCGAGGAGGGCGCCGACGAGGAGCGAGGAGAACAAGCCCTGGAAGGAGGCGCGCACGTAGTCGGCGTCGCGATAGACATAGTTGTAACGGAAGTCGTGGTAGTCCTTCTGGACGATGGCCAGCGCTTCGTCCACCTTCTCGGTCACCTGGATGGTGTTGGCCTCCGGCTCCTTATAGAGGAGCACCGAGACCACCGGCTCGTTGCCGAGGAGCGTCGTTCCTTCCGCCTCTTTCACCGTGTCCAGAACGCGGGCGACGTCGCCGATGCGCACCGCGGCGCGACCGGGACGCACGATGTCCGTGGCCGCGATCTCATCGAGGGACTCGAACTCGCCGGCGATGCGCAAGCTGAGATGGAGAGGTCCCTGGCGGATCTTGCCGCCGGGGAAGTCGATGTTGCTGCGTGCCAGCGCCTGCCGGATGTCGTTCATGGTGATGCCGTAGATCGCCAGCTTCTCCGGATCCGGCTGCACCACGATCTCGCGGTCGGCGCCCCCCACGACCTCGGCTTGGCTGATGCCGTCCACCTGCTCCAGGGCGGGCTTGAGCACCTCGCGGGCGAAATCGGTGAGAGCCTCGATGCGGCGCTCGCCTTCCACGGTGAGCACCGACACCGGCCGCGAGGTGGGGTCCCAGCGCAAGATCAAGGGGCGCTCCGCGGCTTCCGGGAAATCTTCGCGGAAGGCGACGCGGTCGATGGCCTCGCGCAGGTGCAGGTTGGCGAAGTCCATCTGCGTGCCCCATTCGTACTCCACCATGATGGTGGAGACGCCCTCGCGGGTGCGGGAAACCACGCTCCGCACCTTGGGCAGGCCGGTGATGATCTCTTCCAGCGGCTGCGTGACCAGGCGCTCCAGGTCTTCCGCCGGGATGTCCTCGTAACTGGTGATGACGGTGAGGCGCGGGTAGGTGATGGAGGGCAGGAGATCGACGGGCAGCTTCAGATAGCCGATGACGCCCACGAGCGACAGGGCAGCGAACAGCATCAGCACCGCGACGGGACGCTGGATCGCCTGGCGGAGCATCTACTCCTCCGCGCTCGCGCTCCAGGCCACCGTCATGTCCACGACGCGCCGCACCTTGACCTTCGCATCGTGGGAGAGCGTCAGATGGTCGGAGACGACGACCAGCGTACCCTCGTCGAGCGGCCCTCCCTGCAGGACGCTTTCCACCTCGGCGAAGCGATCGTTGCGCAGACCCAGCTGCACGTACACCCACTTGGCCTGGTCGCCTTCGATCTTGAAGACCAGCGGGCGTCCGTCCCGGGTGAGGATGGCCTCGTTGGGGACCATGAGCTTGTCGGGGTAGATCTTGCCGGCGATGGCGGCGCGCACGAACATGCCGGGCTGCAGGCGCCCGTCGGTGTTCCGCACCCGCAGCAGGACTCGGCAGGTGCGGCTCTGCGGCTCGATGCTCGGGTTGATGACGTCCACCTTGACGCGCAGCGTCTCGTCCAGCGCCGGGACCACGAGCAGCGCCGGCCGGCCGAGCTGCAGGCCGCCGACGTCGGACTCCAGCACCCCGAGCTCGGCCTCGAGGGCGACGTTGTCCACCAGCGTGCACACCGGATCGCCCAGACTGAGGAGCTGGCCGACGGCGAGACGCAGCTCGGAGACCACGCCATCGAACGGCGCGCGGATGACGGTGCGCTCCAGGTTGAGCCGGGCACGCTCCTCGTCGGCACGGGCCAGGGAGAGGCCGCTCCGCGCTTCCACCAGCTCGCGCCGATAGCCGCCGTGGCGTAGCGCCTGGACGCCGAGCTCGAGCTCCCGGGCCCGGCGCTCCTCGCGGCTGATCTTGCCGGCCTTCTCCAGCTCGTCGAGGCCGGCGACCTTGCTATCCAGCACCCCCGGGTCGGTGGAGCCGAGGACGGAATCCTCCTCCACCGCGATGACGCCGAGCGCTTTCAGATAGCGCGCTCGCGCTTCTTCCATGGCGATGCGGTACTCCCGGCCGTCGATCTCGACGAGCACTTGGCCCTTGCGCACCGCCTGGCCTTCCTCGGCTAGGAGGCGCACGATGCAGCCCCTGACCTCGACGCGCACCAGCGTGCTGCGCCGGGCGCGGAGCGCCCCTTCCGCCAGCACCGGCACCACGAGGTCGCCGCGGGTGACGCGCGCCGCGTTCACCGTGGCCACCTGCTCGCGCACCGTGCGCTTGCCGTCTCCTTCCTCGCCTTCTTTGCCCTCGGACTCGCCGCTCGCCTTCTCGCTTTCGCCCTTCGCGGCGTGCTCCTTGTCGGCTTCCTCCTTGCCGGCACCCTCCTTGTTGCCTTTCTCCTCGTCCTTTGCCGCAGCTTGGACGGAGGTGGAGTCACCGGCGGCGCCGCCGGCGCCCGGGCTGCGCTTGCAGCCGCCCAAGAGGAGAACGAGTGCGAGGAGGCAGAAAAGTGACCGGCGCATGTTCTAGTTGCCTTTCGCGACCATCGGCGCTTCGACGCGGTAGCAGATGAGCTCCATCGGCGAGGTGCTCGGATCCTCTTCCTGCTTCTCGCCACCGCCGATCGAGGCCACGAGGGCATCCAGGAAACCGGTGACCACGTAGAGCCGGTCGCCGACGAAGAAGTACCCGTCCTTGTGCGGATCCCCCTGGCCGCGCAGCGTCACTTGACGGACGAAGCGGCCCTTGCTGTCGAAGACGTCGAAGACGCCGACCGTGCCCTTGGGCTGCTTGCGCATGCCATGGCTGCTCAGCACCCACAAGCTCCCGTCGTCGCGTGAGTAGAGCGCGCCGACGTCCGCGTCGTAGTTGTTGACTTCGACCTTCGCATTGGGAGCCCCTCGGGTGAAGGCTTCGTAGATGCCCTTGATCTCGGCGGCCTCCTCGGCGGTGCGCTGGTAGCGTTCGCAAGCTCTCTGGATGATGCGGTCCTTGCTGCCGTCGGCGTTGAAAACGGTGATCTCGTAGTTGTCGCCCAAGGCCACGTAAACGCGGCCGTCGGCGCCCGTATCCCACCGCCCGCCCTGTTCCCAGGTGCCGAATGTCTTCTCGTCGATGACGAGATTGGCGAACTGCAAGGTGCGGTCGAGCTTCGCGTAGCTGCCGCCCACCTTGCCCTTGAGGTCGACGCGATCGAGGGACACGGTCTGCGACATCTTGCCCGCGGCCTGGTCAATGGTCTGCAGCTGCCGCGCCAGGACGAGCTGCTTGCCGGCGAGGCGCCCACCGCGGAGCACTTGGAAGCCGCCCCCTTCCGGCGCGGGGAGAGGGAAATCGCCGGCGGGCTCGCCGGTCGGCTTCAGCATCACGATCTTTCCGGGCACCGTTTGCATCACGCCGAGGTTGCCGTCGGGCAGGAAGAACATGTCGCCGGGCCTCCGGAACTCCCCCGGGCCTTCGCCCTCGCGCCCAATCTTCTTCAGGAACTTGCCGCTCGGGTCGTAGACCTTGACCTCCGAGAGCTGGTTGTCGAGGACGTAAATGTTGCCCTTCGGGTCCGTGGTGACGCGCACGATGACGCCGAAGAACTCCTCCTCGTTCTCGCTCTCGCCGCCCACTCGCCATAGTTCCTTGAGATCCACCGTGGCCGGGGCTTCCATGCCGGTGGCCGGATTGGTGACGTAGAGAGCGCCGTCCTTCTGGGTTTCCTGTCCCTTCCAGCTTCCAGCCCCGGCCGGAACGACTGCTGCCGCCAGGAGGGCGATGCCGGCGGCGAGGGCGAGGAAGGTGGAAAGGCGCGGCACAGTGCCGAGTCGACGTAGGTTCCGTGCGGGCAACATGGATGCTCTCCTCTGCGAAATCGGCGTTTCCGGAGATCCTCGACTCCTGGGTCGCCGGGACCCTGGCGGCTCTACCGCTGGTCCGTGTGGGGCGCTTCTTGGGGCGGTCGGCGTGGTGCGGGGATTCCCCGTCCATCTACGCCGATGGAACCGGAACGGTTGCAGCGCCTTGCGCCTGTATGCCCCGGGCCTTCCCCTCTTACATCTGAGACAGGGTCGGCTGGATTGTACCGCATTCAGGGGCTCCCGCAGGTTCGTCTTGCTGCCACGCGGAAGCGAAGAACCGGTAACCTACCGCTCCAAGTCTCGCCGTGGCGGGAAGCCGTGGGACGCCAAGGGTATGAGCCGCGCCCGGAGGAAGTGTGAAGCTGCTTTGGACCGGGCTGCTGCTCGTCCTCCCAGGTTCCGCCCAGGCGGCGTTCACACCCAACCTCAAACCCAGCCTGGCGCTCCGGCCCCGGGGCGGAGAGATCCGCATCGACGGCAAGCTCGGTGACTCGGGCTGGCAGGACGCCGCCATGGCGGACAACTTCGCCGAGACCAATCCGGGCGACCAGACCGAGCCGGCGGTGGCGACGCGCGTTTGGATCACTTACGACGAGACCCACCTCTATGTCGGCTTCGACGCCGAGGACGACCCGCGCAGCATCCGCGCCTCGTTGCGCGACCGCGACCAGATCTGGCAGGACGACTACATCGGTCTCATCCTGGACACCTACGGCAACGCTGCCTGGGCTTACGAGATCTTCGCCAACCCGCTGGGGGTGCAAGGGGATCTACGCATGCTGTCCGGTGGCGACGAAGACCTGTCCTTCGATGTCGTCTTCGAAGCCGAGGCCAGCATCACCGACAAGGGCTATCAGGTGGAGATGAAGATCCCGCTGCAGAGCCTGCGTTTCCCCGATCGCTTCGAGCAGACCTGGCGCGTGCAGCTCTGGCGCACCCATCCCCGCGGCAGCCGCCGGCAGTACGGCTGGGCCGCCATCGATCGGGACGATCCGTGCTTCATGTGCCAGTTCGGCACGCTCACCGGCATCCAGGGGGTGCGCCCGGGCGGCAAGCTGGAGCTCCTCCCGGGGTTCACGGCGAAACAGGCGGGGAGCCTCGAGGACACTTCGGACCCGAACTCGGACTTCGTCGAGGGGGACGCCGAGGCCGACGTGGAGCTCGGCGTGCACTACTCCTTCACCTCGAGCAGCACGGGAGACCTGACGCTCAATCCGGATTTCAGCCAGGTCGAATCCGACGCCGGGCAGATCGACGTGAACACCACCTTCGCCCTGTTCTTCCCAGAGAAGCGGCCGTTCTTCCAGGAAGGCAGCGACCTCTACGAGACCTACATCAACGCCGTGTACACGCGCACCATCAACGACCCCTCGGTGGCGGCGAAGTTCACCGGTAGGCTGGAGCAGGCCAACGCCGGCTTCTTCGCCGCCCGCGACGTGCACTCGCCGACGATCATCCCGCTGGAGGAAAAGAGCGTCGTCCTCCCCGACGTGGGTGAAAGCATCTCCAGCGTGGGGCGCTACCGCTTCGACCACGGGGAGAACTCCTTCGCCGGGGCGCTCGGCACCTACCGCGTCCGGGACGACGGCGGCTGGAACGGCGTCTTCGGTTTCGACCTGCTGCAGCGGTTCTGGCGCAACTATCAGTTCGAGACGCAGTGGCTCGGGAGCTACACCGAGGAACCCGTGGATTCCAGTCTGACCGCAGGCAACGAAGGGACTTTCGACGGCGGCCGCCACACCATCGAGTACGACGGCGAGAGCTTCGGGGGGCGGGCAGGGTACACCAGCATCGAGCGCTCCGGCCGGATCTGGAACTTCGATCTGGAGTACCGGGAGACGAGCCCGACCTTCCGCGCCGACAACGGCTTCATCTCCCAGAACGACAACCGCCGCGCTTCCGTGGAGACGGGGCTCAACTTCCGCACCGACACGCGCTGGTTCGATTCGATCTTCCCGAGCGTCATGGCGGCGCGGGTGTGGAACTTCTCCGGCGCCCGCAAGGACGAATGGCTGCGGCCCGAGGTGGTGGTGCAGTTCAAGGCGCAGACGGAGGTGTGGCTCTCACGCCTGTGGAGCGAGGAGCGCTTCCGGGAGGTGGAGTTCTACGGCATCCGGCGCTGGGAAGTAGGAGCCGAGACGCGTTTCCAGGAGTACGTGCAGGGTGGCGCCGAGGTGGAATGGGGCAAGATGGTCGCCCGCGGCGAGACGCCGCCGGTGCTCGGCGACGGCGTGCGGTTCGAGGCCTGGGGGACGCTCCGGCCGCATACACGTCTCGTCATCGAGCCGACCTTCGAGTACGCCACCCTGGACCATCCGGACGGGTCGTCCATTTTCGACGGCTACATCGTCCGGGTGCGGAACAATTTCCAGTTCACCCGGGAATTCTTCCTGCGCTTGGTCCTCCAATACGATGATTTCGACCGCGAGTGGTCCATCGAACCGTTGCTCACCTACAGAATCAACCCGTTCACCATGTTTTTCGTGGGCTCCACCCATGCCCTCGCCGAGATCGGCGATGCCAGCCAAGGTGGTCCCGTCTACACCCAGACCGAGCGCCAGCTGTTCCTCAAGTTCCAGTACCTGTTCCGTCTCTGAGTCACAGCCACTCTCCGGCGAAGTCAACCTTCCCGTCTTCGCTCTTCCCACCTTCGGCGGAGGTGCTTTGATCCTCCGCGACTCAGTCGGCGAGGTGCGCCTCCAGGTACCACATCTGCTTGTCCAAGCCGCGGGAGACCTCGGTGAAGAGGTCCGCCGTGTCCTTGTCGCCACGGCCGTCGGCGGTGTCGATGGCCGCGCGAACCGCGGTGGCGAGCACCGCCAGGCGCTCGGCCAGCGCGCTCAGATGCTCCACGGCGCCGCGGGCCTCCAGGGGGTACTCCGGCAGCGTCGTGTGCGCCACGGCCGACTGCAGCGTGCCGTGGGCCTGACCGCCGAGCTGGACGGCGCGCTCGGCGATGAGATCCGCATGCTCCTGTAACTCCGTCGCCATGGAGTCGAACATCTCGTGCAGGGCGACGAACTCGCGCCCCTTGACGTTCCAGTGCGCCTGCTTGAGCTGCAGGGCGTAGTCCACCGTGTCGGCGAGACGCGCGTTGAGCAGCGCCACGATCTCGCCGCGCACGTTCTCCGGCAGCTGCAGCCGCGTCTTGCTTACTTTCGTCGCCATGTTGGGTTCCTCCTCATGCGTTGCGAGACGTACGGGGCCGGCAGCTCCGGCAGCGCCCGTGGAAATGCACCGAGTAGTCGGCGATCTCGAAGTCCTGGGCCCGCGTATCGGGCAACGGCAAGGCGTCGAATCCCGGGAGCACGAGGTCGCTCAGCCGGCCGCAGACGTCGCACACCAGATGGTGATGTCGTCCGGTGAAGGCATCGTAATGGACCGCGGCGCCGGGATGGCTGACCTTGGTCACCACCCCCAGGCGGACGAGCGTCTCCAGCACCCGGTACACCGTGGTGCGGGAGAGGTCCGGGTGCTCGCGCCGGAGAGCCTCGTGGAGCTGGTCTGCCGTGGGGTGGTCCTCGCGCGCCGCGAGGGCCCGCAGCACCGCCCGGCGCTGGGAGGTCACCGGCAGGCCTTGCCGCCGGCAACGGGCCTCGAACTCCTCCATCGTGGTCGGGCGGCGGACCGGCATCTTGGCACGTCGAAGCGGCACGAACGCCACCTCCTTCGGATGGAACTTAATACCACCCGGTACTAAATGTCAAGCGGCCGGCAGGGGCGTCGCGGGGCGAGACCGAGGCCGTGGAGCGAGAGCGAACGGATTGGTTCTTGCTCCCCCTGACTCAACGACTGTCGCAAAGGGGTCTTCGATGCCTGGGTGGTTGGACGGGCGGCTCCCGGACGCGCTCGCGGCCGCGGCGGTGGCGGGTGGTGTCCTGGCGTTCCTCTGCATGCTGTTGGGATTCGCCTCCGTGCGTTCCCGCCGGCTGCTGCGCTTCGTCGCCTGCTCGGTGCTCTCCCTCGTCCTCTCCCTGGTCGCCGCCTTGTCCGGGGCGGTGTCCGCCGGGATCCGCGGCTACCGCTCCCTCACGCACGAAGAAGTCGCTGCGCGCATCCAGGTCCAGCCTCTCGGTTCGCAACGGTTCCAGGCGCGCTTCGAGCTTCCCGACGGCCGCCGCCCGACCTTCATGCTCGCGGGTGACGAACTCTACGTGGACGCCCACATTCTCAAGTGGAAATGGGTGGCTTCATGGTTCGGCCTGCACACGCACTACGAGCTGGATCGCGTCACCGGCCGCTACCGCGAGCTGGAGGACGAGCGCACCAAGGAACGCACCGTGCACGGCCTCGCCCCGAGCCGGCGCATCGATCTCTTCCGCCTGGCGCGCGCCCAAGCCCGCCTCACGCGCCTTCTCGATGCGGAGTACGGCTCCGCCTCCTTCGTCCCCGCCGATCGGCCCGCGACCTACGAGCTTCGTGTCTCCACGACGGGGCTCCTGATCCGCCCGAGCAGTCCGTCAAGCTGAGGGTCCGCGCGAGCCGGATGCCTCGTCGGTCATGCGAGTCGAATGCCGCGAGGGCGGAGCTGGCGTTCCACGAGACCCAGGACCGCATCCACGGCAAGCGCTAGTGCGGCGGCGGGAATGGCGCCGGAGAGAATGAGGGTGGAGTCGACGCTTTGCACTCCAGAAACGATGGGCTCTCCCAGACCGCCGGCGCCGATGAAGGCAGCGAGGGTCGCCGTACCGATGGTGATGACCGCAGCCGTTCTCACCCCAGCCATGATCACTGGCGCCGCCAAGGGCAGACGGACCCAGCGCAAGACCTGAGACGGTGTCATCCCGAGCGCGATGGCCGCTTGCACCGTCTCGGGACTGGCGTCGCGCAACCCGGTGTAGGTGTTGCGGAGGATCGGGAACAGCGCGTAGAGCCACAAGGCCACGATGGCGGGCAGCTCGCCGATGCCGAAGAACGGCACCATGAAGGCGAGCAGTGCCAGCGACGGAATGGTCTGCGACGTGCCCACGAAGCGAATGAAGGTTTCGGCGCTGCGGCGGCGGCGCTCGAGGAGAAGTCCGAGCGGCACGGCGACGATGACGCCCAGGAGCAGTCCGGCGCCAGAAAGATAGAGATGTTGCAGCGTATAATGTCCGAGCTCGCGCCGGCCTTCCCACAGAGTGCGCCCGAGACCGCGCTTGTGCGCCGGGGCCGCGGGCACCACCCCGCTCTCGACCAGCCCCATGCTTTCCAACGCCCCTTGGGCGACCTGGTCGAGGCTCTCACCACCCGTCTCGAGGCGCAGGTTGAGCTGACGCATGGAGTCTGCCGAAAGAGCCTGCGTCATGAGCCCCAGGACGACGCCGACTTCCGGGTGGAGCTTTAGCGTCTCACCTCGAACCAGCGCCGCCGCCTCGTAGGGCGGAAAGAATCCCCGATCATCCTGGAGCACCACGAGGTCGTGGACGACGAGCCGGCCGTCGGTGGTGTAGACGTCCAGGCAATCGATGCTCCGTTCTCCTGCCGCCTGATACTTGAGCGCTTGTTGCATGCGCCGGACGGCCGCGAACCGCAGACCATAAGCGCGCTCGAGACCTGGCAACCCGTCGTCCCGTTCGGCGAACTCGTAACCGAAGCCAGCGGTCAAGCGCGGTGAGACCTGGCTGAGTTCGCTGATCGTGTGCAACCCGTATTGCGCCGCGATCTCCCGGGGCACGGCGAGCTCGAAAGAGTTCTCGAACCCCAGAGGCCCAATCCACCAGAGATTCCAGCGCTGCCTGAATTGCGTCCGCACGTGATTCCAGGTCCACTGCGCGTTGCCGCCGGGCGCTTCCTCCAGCAAGGTGACGAGCCCAGTCCCGGTGTATTCCGGGTACACATCGATGGCACCGGTGCGCAGGGCTTCGAAGCACACCTGCGTCCCGGCGAGTCCTAGGCGGCGCTCGACGATCAAGCTGGTTCGCGCTTCCAGGAGACGGGCGAAAAGCTCCGCCAGGAGACGGCTCTCGGCAAAGTTCTTCGATCCCACCCGGATTCTCCCCGACGTTTCCGTCGGTGCGGGATCGTCGCCGGTCGTCGCCTCGCAGCGGGCGCCGGGGGCAGCCAGGACCACGCACGCGATCATCGCGAGCACCGGCGCGAGGGCACCGTGGTGTTTGGTGGCATGACGGACGATCATTGCCGGGGCGCCCCTCGCAGGTGCCCCAGCAGCTGGCGCACGTAGTCGTCGGCCGGGCTCTCCAGGAGAGCGCGCATGGAGCCCGTCTGCAGGATCCGACCCTGACGCATGACGCTGATCCGATCGGCCAGCTTCATGGCTTCACTCAAGTCGTGCGTGACGAGCAGGATCGTCTTGCCCAGCTGGCGCTGGAGACGGGCGAACTCGTCCTGCAGATCCATGCGGGTGAGGACATCGAGGGCACCGAACGGCTCATCCAGGAGGATCACCTCGGGATCCGCCGCCAGGGCGCGCGCGAAGGCCACCCGCTGTCTCTGGCCACCGGACAGCTCGGCCGGATGGCGGTGCCGGTACTCCTGGGGCGGGAGTCCGACCAGGCGCAAGAGCTCGTCGGCGCGCCGCGAGCGGCGGTCACGCTCCCAGCCCAGAAGCCATGGCACGAGCTCCACGTTGCGCCCCACGTTCCAGTGTGGCAGCAGTCCGCCGTCCTGCTGCACGTAGCCCATTTGCCGGCGCAGCTGGATGGGATCCTGCTCTTCCAGGGGGCGTCCGCCGAAGCGGACACGGCCGCGGGTGGGTTCCTCGAGGCGATTGAACAGGCGCAGCAGGGTGGATTTGCCGCTGCCGCTCTCGCCGACGAGCGCCAGCGTTTCCCCGCGGGCGACTGCCAGCTCCACGCCAGCCAGAGCCTCGACACCGTTGGGGTAGCGCTTGCTCACGTGTTCGGCTTCGAGCATGAACGAGACGTCATTCGCCATCGGAACGATCCAAGTCGGACGAGTTCATGGAAGAGCTTGCTGGATCCCGCTGGAGAAGCGCGTATCATGCCTGCCTGCGCGGGAGAAGGCAAGGACTCGGCGGGGGCGGTGGTCCAGAGCGCGAAAGCGAACGCGGACATCGCCGCGGCGGCGATGGCTCGCTTCCGTCCTTGGCCGCAGTGGATTCCCCGGGTCGCCGAGGAATCAGCGGAACAAGGATTTCACCGCTGTCCAGGTCGTGGGGCTCACGGGAACGGAGGGCATGGTGACGCTGACGCCGGCGATCATCCAGCCCATGTGGTCGGTGCCGGTGACGATGGAGACGGTGTTGGTCCCGGTGACCGATTCGCCTTCCAGCTGGAGGAGGCTGGCGAGGAGGCCCAGGTTGTCGTCGATGGGCCCGCCGATGCCGACACCGTTGTACGCCACGATTTCGCCGGTGTTGATGGTGTCGTCGAGGACGGTGAAGATGGAGATGGTCGTGTTTCCGTGGCCGAGATCGTCGATGCTGGTGGATTCGGTCTCCGCGCCGATCTCGCCCACCTGACGCATCCCATCCACGAGCACCACGATGCGCGTCGGTTCGTTGATGTCCTCCCAGACGACGGCCAGAGCGACACCCGCGATGGCGCTGCCCGAAAAGACAGAGTAGGTGTAGCCGAGCTTGCCGGGGAGAACGAGGCTCGTCACATCCCATTCGTAGGAGTACAGGACCTGGATGACGGCGTCGCTCGCCGCGGGTCCCGTCGGGCCCAGATCGACGCCGCTGAACCGCGCCGAAAGCCCCGCTCCGTTGTTCACCTGGCTGGCATAGAGGGTGGCCTTCAGCACCGTAGCCGACGCCGGTAGCCTGGAGAGCGTCAGCGTTCCCGACGCGATCGGGGCATTGCCCCCGGCGGCTCCGGCGACCTCCAAAGCCACCTTCCCCGTCCGGCGGAACGAGGTGCTGAGGCCGGCGTTCGCGACCGCACTCGCCAGCACGAGGCCCAGCAAGGCAAGCAGAGGAATGCGGACCATACCTTCTCTCCCGTCTGGGCACACGCCGCCGCAGAGGAACTGGCAACCCCCGTGCCGCCGGGAGGTGGAGGGCCCGCGGGAGATGGCGGGCTGCACGAGGTGACGGGCTGCACGAGGCGGCGGCCTGCACGAGGTTCAGGCGTCTTCCAACAGCTTCTTGCGCAGGTTGGCCAGATTGATCTCGATGGATTGGTGGGAGTTCATCAAGGAGTCGAGGATCTCGTCGCGCGTTCGAGAGGATTGAGCGCGGCCACGGCGGTCTTCCAGGAACGGCCACAAGTGCTCGCGCAGTTCCTGGGGCAGAGCGCTCTCCAGGTATTCCAGCGCGGTGCCGCGCAGGATGGGATCGTCGGTGTGCAAGCCCTTGAAGGCGACCTGCAGTGGCTTCTTGTCGAGAGCGAGCGACAGCACGGTGAAGACGTGCTCGAGGCTGCGGTTGGCTCGTTGGCGCAGGTATTCGTCCACGATGGGGTTCTCGTCCCCCGCTTCGAGTCCATCCAGGAGGCGTTGGCTCTCCCAGACGCTGCGGTCCACTCGCGTCTCCCGCAAGGCGATGGCGAAGACGCGGTGCCGGTCGAAGGGGACGGAAGCATCGCGGTCGTGAATGCGGGCGAGGGCGTGGCCGCTGCGGAAGCGCACCTCGAAGCGCGGATCCAGGAGGCCTTGCAGGAGGCCTTCGATCACCACCCGCGAGCTGCTCTCGGCGAGGAGAGCGGGGATGCGGCGCCGGATGGCGAACTCCTCGCTCGCGTCCAGCAGGCGATCCACCAGGAGGCCTTCGATCTGCGGGCGAGCACGGCCGAGCGCCCGGGCCGCATAGGGATAGATCGCATCCCAGGCGAGGAGCGGCACGACGTGGGGCGCGAGCTCGGGGCCGATGGGGCCGGTCTCGAGCGCTGCGGCGACGCGGGCCGGATCGCCGGAGCGCAGCTCCTCGATGCGGAGGAGTAGGACGTCGTCGGTGCGGGGCCCGTGATCCCCGCCGCTTTCCGCCGCGGCCCGTGCGCCCGCCGCGGCAATCTCGCCCGTTTCGAGGCGGGGTAAAACCTTGGTGGCCAGCGTGGGGAGGACCATGGAGCGGTTCAAGGGATCCTCGAGCTCGCGGAGATCGATGCGATAAACGCCCGACAAGAGTCGCTGCTCGAGCTGGCGAACGTAGCCGCGCC
The DNA here is from genome assembly GCA_035649275.1 of Candidatus Krumholzibacteriia bacterium. Taxonomy (NCBI): domain Bacteria; phylum Candidatus Krumholzibacteriota; class Candidatus Krumholzibacteriia; species Candidatus Krumholzibacteriia bacterium. Next base: position 1,837 of record DASRJW010000068.1, on the reverse strand, counting down.
GCAATCGGCTGGCGGCAGCATAGCCCACCAGAGCCAGCACCGCCGCGAGGAGCAAGAGCGCCGGCGCCACCATGGCTGCCGGCAAGACGAGCAGCAACCGTACGCAACCACCGCCCACCGCGTCCCCGGCGCGCTCGCAACCCACGTCGACGATCGCCTTGGTGGCCCGCTTGTCTCGCGGCGCCACCGGGGTGAAGAGCACCTCGTACCCCGAGCGGAAGAGGGAGTTCTGCAGCACCTGTTGCGCCCCCCTCGCCAGGGCGGCGGCGGCGATGCCGGGAAACGCCAGCGCCGCGGCGGCGCCAGCGCCGATGGTGAGCGGATAAGCGTTGACGCGGGCCGCCAGACTCAGGCGCTCCATGGGGATGCGGCTGGCGATACCCTGCACCAGGAAGGTGCCGACGCCGGTGGCGGTGTGGAAGATGGCGAAGAAGCGCAGCAAGGCAGCTCCCGAGTCGATGCTCGCCACGGCGCGCGCCTTGAAGACGTAATCCAGCAGGGCTGCGGCGGCAGTGGCCACGAAGACGAGGAGGGCGAGGTTGCGTAGGTACGGCGCCTTCTTCAGCGTCTGCAGCCCCTGCGCTGCTGCCCGCTCGGGGCTCGTTTCCCGGGCGCGCTCGAGCGCCGCAGCCGGTGGGCGCACGCGGAACAGGGTCAGAGCACTGTAGAAGTGCAGCGCCGCCAGGAGCGGCAGGATCCAGATGATGGGCAGCATCACCGCCACGCGCTCCGCCAGCACTCCGCCCAGCAAGCCGCCGAGGGTCGCGGCGACGGTGATCCTGCCGATGTGTCGTTTCGCCGAGCGCGGGTCGAAGGTCTCGTTCACCACTGACCAGAAGCCGGAGATCAGGAGCGCCCCCAGGGAGGCGACGTGTAGGTAAACGAGCACCGCCGTCAGGCGGGGGAAGGTGTGCGCGAGGCCCCACTCGCCGAGGAGGAGCATGGCGCTCCCGAGCAGTGCTCGGGGCACGAGCCAGGAGGGGTCGTGGGTGAGCATCGCGCGTGAGGTCAGTCCAACCATGACGAGGGTGAAGACCGCCGAGCCGATGAGCATCCAGGGCAACGTGGTCACGGGGAAGTTGGAGAGGTAAAGCGCGTCGCGAGCCGCCTTGCTGCCCACCTGCTCGGCGAGCAGCGCCGCGGCAGCAAGCGTGGCGTAGAGCGCCATCCTGTCGGCCGGCTGGCGCGTGCGCGCGCGGTCGCTCATGGGGCGAGTTCTCCGGCTCGAGGTCGCGGCATTGGCAACCCGTGGGTCGCAGCCGCTGGCTCTGGTTCGGAACAACCATAGCAGTGTTTCGGGGCGAGAGCAGTGCTTGGGGGCGAGGCAGCCCGGTAGCCGACTTGCGCCTCCCCAGGTAGCTCCATAAGATTCACCCGAGTAACAAGCCATCGAACCAAGGTCGGAAATCGCCCCACCCAGCTTTTCCGGGACCTCTCGTCCCGGAGCGGAGGTCGGGAGGAACCCGACATGACTTCCCGCGCAGGGTCAGTCCCGAGTCCTCGCCCCGGCCGGCAGTGTCGGCCCTTGCCGTCTGCGCCACGCGGGGGATGGACTGCGGCTGTCCTCGTAGCCGCGAGCCTCCTCGCTTCTACGGCGGTGTCGACGGCACGCATCGAGAAGTTCGTGACCAACGAGCCGCCGGAGACGCTCCTCACCAGCGGCCCGCCCGACTCGACCGCCGCCACGTCCTCGCGCGTCCACTTCTACTGGAACGGCACGGATGCTGACGGCACCGTGGACCACTTCGACTTCATCATGGTGGACCACCCGCGCTCCAAGGACTCCATCGGCCCCGGCGGCACGGATCCCGTGATCATCACCGTGCCGCTGCCGGAC
>DASRJW010000067.1 GCA_035649275.1 Candidatus Krumholzibacteriia bacterium | reverse complement strand
CGAGTCGGTCTCGATGTTCAGGAAGTCGAAACCGGCTTCGCTGTCGACGATGTAGTCCAGCGACAGCGTCGGGGTCCCGGCGCCACCCACGTCGGTGTAGGTGATCCGGATGCCCTGGTACCAATCGTTGTCGTAGCCGTCTGAATCGGTGCAGCACACGTTCCCGTGGTAGCCCACGGCGAACGAGTTGCCCGCCATCCCCGTGGCGGTCGTGAACCCTGTCTCGAGGTGCCAGTACTGGACACCATCGTTCAGGATGTGGTTGTCCACGTGCGTCCAGCCTGCCTCGCTGCAGGGTGCGCCGGTGTCGAACGTCCAGTCGGCGATCCACACCGTGTCCTGCAACGCTTTCTGCGGCGCGGGATTCGTGCCGTCGACGTCGCCGATCAGGTCGACCTCGACCTCCGGCTCAGACACTTCCGGTGGCGGGCCCGAAGGCCGGGCCCAAGCGGTTCCGGCAAGCAGAGCCGCGATGCAGATGCAGAGGTGAAAACAGAGTCTGAATCGGGCAGACCGGCTCTCAGAGTTCGACAGGGCTCCGGGAGCGAGCACAGAACGCAGCATGATTGTCCCCCCCTCGAGACTAACAACTCTGCACGATGACTTGGTCGTGCTACTTCATGACCACCATCTTCCTGGTCAGAGTCTGGTCCACCGCGTCGAGGCGGTAGAAGTACACGCCGCTGGCGACCTTGTTGTTCTGGTCGTCGAGACCGTTCCACACCACCGTGTGGTTGCGGCCCGCGGACATGTCCTTGTCGACCAGCGTCCGGACCAGCCGCCCGGCGACGTCGTAGATGCGCAAGCTGACGCGTCCACCCTGGGACAGGTCGAAGCGAATCTCGGTCATCGGGTTGAACGGGTTCGGGATGTTCTGATGCAAGACGGTCTGCCGCGGCAAGGCGTCGAGGGCGTTCTCGTCTCCCACGCCCGTGGCTGGATTCGGTGAACGCAGACAGGGCGGCGGGAGCACAGCCCAGAGGATCTGCTGTAGGAACGTGAGCTCCGGTGGCGTCGCGGCAGGTGTCCCGGCGTTGTCGCGGATGTCGAACCAGGGGTGGGTCTGCTGGATCGTGTTGTAGCCCCCGGCGTCATTCCGGTTCATGACGATGGCGCCGGCGCCGAGAACAGCGTTCGTTGGACTGCGGTACCTGTGGGTACGCACCGCGCTGCCAACGGCGTTGATGGCGTCGTAGTTATCCACCACCGGGCAGCCACCATTGAGGGAGAACAGTGTGGTGCTGAAATCCACGGTTGCCGAGCCAGCGCCCGTGTCGAAAGTGAAGCTGGCCACGCCATCGACTTGCGGGTTGAAGTTGAGCGCCTGATCGGCGCCCGCGAAGGTTATCCCCATGGTGGTCGCGATGAGGCTGTTGGTTGGCTTCTCCTGGACGGTGTTGGAGCCCATCATCCACAACGTCGCCCGGCCGGCTGCACTGGACGAGCCCTGTGCCAGCCACTGCACGAACCAGGTGGCCTGATCGATCTTCTCGGAGTCGAGGTTGACCCCGTCTGGCAGGAGTGGTCTGCCCGGAGTACCGTTGCCGTTGTCGTAGACGATCAGGCTGTAACCCGGGCACTGTTGGATCGTCGCCCGGCCAGCGAGCTGGTTGTTGGTGTTCCCCATGCCTTGATGGTCGTAGACATCGTAGTGGCCATGCGGGTCAGTCGCCGTCGGTCCGTATCCCAGACGATCCAACGAGTACATGAAGGAGGTGCGGTTGACTTGGCCGCTCAGCCTCCGCGTCACGATGTTCTGGACGTAGAGGATGCAGTTCTCCTGCGTCGAGTTGGCGAGTTGTTGCGCCGTCGGCGCGATGTCTCCGTAGTCATCGGCCAGGATCGCGGTCCTGTAGGCCGGGTCCCAGTGGATCGTGGGCAGGAAGTTGACTTCGAAGAGTCCGCCCGTAGCCGCCTGCGCTTGAGCGATGGAGGTCGGCGGTGCCGTCAACCCCCGGGGGTCGGAGGTGAAGCCGCCGGCAGCGTCCGTCGCCGTCCAGAGGTACTGCAGCACGTCGCCGCCACGGAAGTAGAAGTCGTCCATGTCGACGAAGTAGTTGTTGGCCAGCGGCACACCGGAAGCCGCACGGGTCGTGTCGGCGTTGAACGAGAAGAACCCGTTCGGGCCCACCGACCATGGCGGCGGGGCCGTGGCCATTGTCGTCGGTACGGCCCTGCCCTGGTGCGGGCCGGCCACGACGGCGCCATAGAACACCACCGAGCTCACCATGTTGCCGCCCGGCACCGGGCGCAGCGCTTGCACGTTGACGTTGATCGAGTCACCTGTGACCAGGTTCGGGCTCGGGAGCGTTCTGCCGAAGCCGGGCTCCGCTCCCTCCGAGAAGGCGCAGGCGCCGAAGCGATCCGTGGTCGGACGGAAGTGCTGGCCGGCAGGCGTCACGATGGGGCTGATCTCGGTAGGGAAGGCATCTTGACCCTGCGAACGGGAATCGATGCCTTCGTTGATCACTGGACCGGTGAGGACCAGGCGCCCGATGCGGGTGCGATCGACGTAGGGGCCCGGGCCGACAACGAACGGCACCGGCACGCCGGCCCCGGCGATCCACTGCCAGTCCGAGGTGCGATGTCGGATCTGAATCTCCATGGAGGTGGGATCCAAGGTCGTCGACATGTCGAACATCAGGGACTGCCAGCCGAAGAACGAGAGCGAGTTCCACTGCCCGGCGTGACGCCAGCCCGTGACGCAGGAGACATTGCGACCCCGGACCGACCAGTTCTGCACGATGCGGCTGGTTTGGAAGAAATTGCCGGGGAAGCGGCGGAACGCGAGCACCGTTCCGCTCGCCGTCGGTGTGCTGGCCAAGCTGACCCACGGGCTCACGACGATGTCGTCGAGCCAGTTCCGCATCACGTAGCCCCCGGGTCCGAACGCCATGCTCGGATCCCCCTGCCAGGACATGGGGTCGGTCCACAGCCAGGCGCAAGTCCTGTTCTCCGTGCAGATGTCGTTGTCGGTGATGTGCTGGTACAGACGCGCCCAGGTGCCGAAGGGCACGCTGTCCGCGATGTTCAGCGCCGTACCGAAGCTGAGGACGCCGTCCTCGAAGTTCTCGGTGCGGGTACCGGAGCCGTCGACAATCACGATGTTGTCGAGGACGGCGGCTTCGCCCACCGTCGTCGGCTGGTCGCCGTCGCAGGGCGAGAAGCCGCCGTCGGCGAAGAAGGCGATGTAGACGCAGTGCGAGCCCGGGCCGTACTCGTCCAGGGCCACCGCATTGAACTCACCGTTCGTGTTCAAGCCGTCGGCCTGGCCCTTGAGCTTCCGGTAGTTGGCCGGAGCCCGGTTCGGCGCGGTAATGAAGTTCACGCGGGCGTACGACAAGCACAGCGAGTCGGTCTCGATGTTCAGGAAGTCGAAACCAGCCTCACTGTCGACGATGTAGTCCAGCGACAAGGTCGGGGTCCCGGCGCCACCCACGTCGGTGTAGGTGATCCGGACGCCTTGGTACCAATCGTTGTCGTAGCCGTCCGCGTCGACACAGCAGACGTTCCCGTGGTAGCCCACGGCGAACGAATTGCCCGTCATCCCCGTGGCGGTCGTGAACCCCGTCTCGATGTGCCAGTACTGGACACCATCGTTCCGGATGTGGTTGTCCACGTGCGTCCAGCCTGCCTCGGTGCAGGAGGCGCCGTGGTCGAACGACCAGTCGGCGATCCAGATGGTGTCCTGTAGGGCCTTCTGCGGCAGCGGGTTCGTGCCGTCGACATCGCCGACGAGGTCGACCTCGACATCCGGCGCGGACACTTGCTGGGCCTGGCCGGCCGGCCGCGCCAGAGCGGTACCTGCGACGAGAAGCAAGAGGCAGAAAGGGAGGCGAAAACAGAATTCGGGAACGAAGCAACGGCGAGGCATGGCGGTCCCCCCCCCAGTACGAACACTCCGCGGACGAACAAGCCCGCAGAGCGATGCGAGCGCACCGCATGCCGAGCCGAGGGCGGAAGCAGCGCTGCTCCCGCCGACAGCGGCACGCGCTGGGCGGCGCGAGGTCGATCATGGATGCGGCAGGAGAGGGAGGGAGGGCCCGCCGCCGTTGTCGTCTTGTCCGGCTCGATCGCGGAGGAAAGCGTACTCCCACGCGGGGAGCGGGTCAACGACGAGCTGCTCAGGCCGGGGCGAAACTCGGGGCCAATGCGGCGAGCTCGAGGAAGCGCCGGTGCACCCTCAGCTCAGTAGAGAGTTCGGGGTGGAAGGTCGTGGCCATGGCCCGCCCCTCTTCGACCCACACCGGCTCGTCGCCCAGTCGGGCGCGAACACGCACCCCGGGGCCGCAACGGAGAATGCGCGGGGCGCGGATGAGGACGGCCTCGATGATTGGGGCTTCCGGATCGTCGGTCATGGCGGTCTCGACCCGGCTCATCGTCTGGCGGCCCCAGCCGTTGCGCTGCACCGAAATGTCGAGCAGGCCGAGGGCGGGGCCCGGCGGGTTCTGCACTTCCCGGGCGAGGAGGATGGCGCCAGCGCAGGTGCCGAAGAAAGCACCACCGGCGCGACCGAAGTCCTGGAGGGCAGTGTCGAAACCGTCTTCCCTCAGGAAGTGCCACATCGTCGTGCTCTCGCCGCCGGGGAGGACGAGACCGGCGAGGCCTGCGAGTTCACCCGGCCGCCGCACCTCGCGCCAGCGGACGCCAAGCTGGTCGAGGACGCGTTCATGCGCCTGGATGTCCCCCTGCAATGCCAGGATTCCTACCTGCATGCTGCGCCCCCGATCTGCGGGATGAGGGATGGCCCGATGCTTCGATGAATTCATCAGAGATTGGGCCCGCCTCCCACCTCCCGCTTACCAGCCGCGTGTCTGCAACAGGTCCTTCTCTTCGAGCCGGCGCACGTCGAGACCGGGCATGGCGCCTGCCAGGCCCGAGGACGCCCGCAACACTTCCGCCGGCTCCCTGAAGTGCAGCGTGGCATGCACGATGGCACGTGCCCGTGCCGGGGGATCCTCGGACTTGAAGATGCCTGAGCCGACGAAGACGCTCTCGGCGCCGAGCTGCATCACCAGAGAGGCGTCGGCGGGGGTGGCGATACCGCCGGCGGCGAAGTTGGGCACCGGCAGCTTCTCGTTCTCCCGCACCCAGCGCACCAGCTCCACCGGAGAGCCGAGCTCCTTCGCCTCGTGCACCAGCTCTTCGGGGCCGAGAACGGTCAAGCGGCGGATCTGGGCGGTGATCTTGCGCAGGTGACGTACCGCCTCGACGATGTTCCCCGAGCCGGCCTCGCCCTTGGTGCGGATGAGAGCCGCCCCTTCGGCGATCCGCCGCAGCGCCTCGCCGAGATCGCGGCAACCGCAGACGAAGGGGACCTTGAACGGCCACTTGTCGACGTGGTGCTCCTCGTCGGCAGGAGTGAGCACCTCGCTCTCGTCGATGAAGTCCACTTCCAAAGCTTCCAGCACCTGGGCCTCGGCGAAGTGACCGATACGTACCTTCGCCATCACGGGGATGGAAACAGCGTCTTGGATCTCGCGGATCCTGTCGATGGCGGCCATGCGGGCCACGCCGCCCTCGGCGCGGATGTCGGCAGGGACGCGCTCGAGCGCCATGACCGCCACCGCCCCAGCGCTCTCGGCGATCTTCGCCTGCTCCGCGTTGGTGACGTCCATGATGACGCCGTTCCGGAGCATTTCGGCGAGCCCTCTCTTGGCGCGGATGTCGCTATCCATGGGTCCTCCTTCGTCACACGTAGGGCCGTGCCTCGCTGGCGCGGCCGCGCTGTCCGACCTCGCGAGTGAGCGCGTGCAGATGGCGCCCGACGATGGCGAGGCCCTTGTCGATTTCCTCTTCGCTCGTGCGGCTGATGGAGAGCCGCGCGCAGCCATAGCCCGGATCGGCGACGAAGAAATGCCGTCCTGGGCTCAGGTACACGCCGTCGCGGGCAGTCCGCGCGGCGAGCTCCTCGTCCACCACTCCCTGCGGCAGCTCGAGCCAGAGGCAGAAGCCGCCGGCCGGGAGGCGCCAGCGCGTTCCTGGCGGCATGTGGGCGCGCAACGCTTCGTCGGTGCGCGCCATCCGGGCGCGATAGACCTGCCGGAGCCGCCGCAGGTGCTTGTCGTACTCGCCGCGCCGGCAGAACTCGGCCAGCGCCGCTTGCAGGAGCACGGAGCTATGGAAATCCGTGGCGCGCTTCAGGTGCGCCAGATCCGTGATCAACTCGCGGGCCCCCACAAGCCAGCCGATCCGGAAGCCCGGGCACAGTCCCTTGGAGAAGGTGCCCACGTAGCAAACCCGGCCGTCCGGATCAAGGGCGCGGAGCGGGAGCACTTCGCCACCATCCCAACGCAGCTCTTCCTCGAAACCGTCCTCGAGAAGGACGAGATCATGGCGCGCGGCGATCTCGAGCAAGCGCTCGCGGTGGCCGCGTTCCGTCGTGATCCCGGTCGGATTCTGGAAGTGCGGCATGGTGTAGAGGAACTTGACGCGCCGGCGTCCAAGGAGCGCTTCGAGCTGCTCCAGGTCGAGGCCCTCCGCCGTCATCCGCACCGGCAGGATATCGGCGCGATAGAGCCGCAGGAGCCCCAGCAAGTTGCCGTACGTCGGCGACTCCACCACGACGGCGTCGCCGGGGTCGAGAAGTGCCTTGCAGAAGAGCTCGAGGCCTTGCTGCGCTCCGTTCACTACCAGGATCTCGTCGGCGTCGACGCGGGTTCCGCCGAGACGCAAGCGCTGCGCGATCATGTCGCGGAAAGGTGCGTGGCCGCGGGTGGAACCATACTGGAGGAGCTGCTCGCCGTTGCGACGCAGCACGTCATCGACGCAGCGCCGCAAGCTGTCCACCGGGAAGAGGCGTTCGTCCGGCACGACGCCAGTGAAATCGATGCGATCCGTGCGGCGTTCCAGGCCGGCTGGGCCTTCGAGGCGCGGCAGACCGTCCAGTCCCGCCGCCAAACGCTCCGACCAGCGCGCTCCCGCGGCGGTCCTGCTACTGGCGGCGGCGCGCTTTGCTGGCGTCTCCGGTCTGCCGGCGACACGGGTGCCACGGCCGACACGCGCCTCCACCAGACCAGCGGCGGCGAGGGAGTCGTAGGCGCTTGTCACCGTGGCGCGGTTGACGCCGAGTTTTCGCGCCAGACCACGGCTCGCCGGCAGGCGATTGCCTGGGACGAGGTCACCACCCTCGATCAAGCCGCGGATCTGCAGCTCGATCTGTCGGTGGAGCGGGAGCTCCCGGGTGCGATCGAGGACGAGTTGCATGGCCGCCTCCAATTGGCCGGTCCACAGTAGGCTAGCCAAAGGAGCCACAGGGCGCAAGAGCCATTCCAAGCCTATGTTAGCCCCATAATTGGATGGGCCATTTGTCATCTTGGACTGGAAGGCTGCCAGGTCGCCCACGCCGGTGCAGGCAGCACAACCTCGCTCCGGATCGCCTCCTGCATCGACAGCAGGTGTCCACGACGGTGACGGCTGGAAGCACCGAAACCCGCCTCGATGGCTTGTAGCGTCCGTGCGCCCGGTACGCGCCCTGCTGGAACGCCCCCGGCCCCGAACGCCCTCCCGCTAGGAACGACATCCCATGCGTGTTCTGCTCCGGAACTTCGCCATCGGTTTCCTTAGCTGCCTCGGGTTCACGGTGTTTCCCGCTCGAGCCTGCCAGGGTGAGGTGCGGTTGAACGAGATCCTCGCCGATCCGGCGACGGACTGGAATGGCGACGGCACCGTTCAGTTCCGCGACGACGAGTGGCTGGAGATCGTCAACACCGGTCCGCTGGCGGCGTCGTTGGACGGCCTCTTCCTCGCCGACGCGAGCAACATCTTTCGTTTCGGTTTCACCGGCACCCTGGCTCCGGGCGCCGTGCTCATCGTCTACGGCACGGACAGCGTGGCCTGGGAAACGAGCAACGGGGCGAGCACCGTGGGCTTGTCGCTCAACAACGCCGGCGACACGGTGCGGCTCTTTCACGTGGTCGCAGCGGAGACACTCGTCGTCGACGAGTACATCTATGCCGCCCACGAAGGTCTCGACGATCGCTCCACCGGACGCCAGCCCGATGGTGCCGACAACTGGGTCGTCTTCGACGGCCTCAATCCGTACACCGGAACGACGGCGCCTCTCGGTACCGGGTGCAGACCGACGCCGGGGGCCCAGAATGGTTGTCCCCTGCCGGTCGCTCCGGCGACCTGGACCCGGGTCAAGAGGCTCTTTGCCACCGAGAGCGAGTCGTCGCCGGACAAAACCGGCGTTCCCGCCAGCCCGCCGGGCGGGGCGCCTCGTGACCGTCCGCAAGGAGAGCGGTGATGCAGCGACTCGAAGCCTTGCTTCCCGCTTTCGTTCTCGGTCTCGCGGTGGCCTCTAGCATGCTGCCCTCGGCGCCTGGTCTGGCGCTGCAAGCCATCGTGCTGCCGCAGCTCAGCTTGGAATGCTGGGTTGCCATCGCCGTTGCCTACAGCGCCTGCACGCAACCGGGCCTGCAGGGAACGGTCGGCTGCGGCTTGGGGCTGGTGCAGATGTTCGAATCCTGTCCTTGAGACTCGGTGCTTAGATCTTGCCGAGAGCGCGCAGAACGCGGTCCGGCGTCATCGGCAGCTGCGTCAAGCGGACGCCGGTGGCGTGCCGGATCGCGTTCGCGATCGCCGGCGCCGGACCGTTGGTGGGTACTTCGGCGACGGATTTGGCTCCAAAGGGCCCGGTGGGCTCATAGGACTCGACGACCAGTGTCTGTACTGCCGGCATGTCGTCGGCGTGGATCATCTTGTAGTCGACGAGATTCGGATTCAGCATGCGGCCGCTCTCGTCGTAGAGCATCTCTTCGCAGAGCGCATAGCCGATGCCCATGGCGACGGCACCTTCGATCTGCCCTTCCACCTGCAAGGGATTGATGGCGGTGCCGCAGTCCACGGCGGAAACGAAGCGCAGCACCCGCACGCGCCCCGTCTCGGTGTCCACCTCGACCTCGGCGAACTGCGCCGCGAAGGGGGGAGGCGAGTCGCGGATGCAGAAGGAGGCGCGCCCGAGGATCTGGGTCATCTCGCGGTGCATGGCGTGATCGGCGATCTCGGCCAGCGAGAGGCTGCGACCGCTGTCGCTCTCGACCCGATTGCCGCTGCAGCGCAGGCGCTCCGCCGAGATCCCGAGGAGGCGAGACGCGACCCCCAGGACCTGGTCGCGGGCCTCCTCGGCGGCACGACGCACGGCGTTCCCCGATACATAGGTGATGCTCGAGGCATAGGCGCCGACGTCGTAGGGGACGAGATCGGTGTCGGCAGCGTAGACGAGGATGCGGTCCAGGGAGACGCCGAGCGTCTCCGCCGCGATCTGCGCCAGCGCCGTGTCGGCGCCCGTGCCGAGGTCGGTGGCCCCCATGCTCAGGTTCCAAGAGCCGTCCTCGTTCAGCTTGATCGCGGCGGCACCCCAGTCGACGCCGGCGACGCCGGAAGACTGCATGGCGAGGGCGACACCCATGCCCCGAACCAACTCGCCGTCGCGCGGCAACGCGTCACGCTTCTCCCAGCCGCTCGCTCGGGCCCCTTGTTCGATGCAAGCTTCCAGTCCATAGCTCTGGATCCGGCGCGTCCAGCCCTTGCCTTTGGCTTCCAAGGCGGCAGAGACCAGATCCACCTCGCCGTCACGGATCATGTTGCGCCGGCGGAGCTCGAGCGGGTCCAGGCCCAGCTGACAAGCCAACTCGTCGATGGCGCTTTCCAGGGCGAAGAAACCTTGCGGGGCGCCGTATCCACGGCAGGCGCCGGCGATGGGATGGTTGGTGTAGACGACGTCGCAATGGAAGCGGCGCGCCGCACGATTGTAGAGGGGCAGCGTCTTGCTGCCGGTGCTCCCGGTGACCGTGATCCCGTGGGTGCCGTAGGCCCCGGTGTCGGAGAGCACGCGCATGTCGATGGCGGTGATCTCCCCGTCCCGCTTGGCTCCGATCGCCACCTCGAGCTGCATGGCGTGCCGGGTGCGACTCATGACGAACTCTTCGCTGCGGTCGTATTCGATCTTCACGGGCTGGCGCGTCGCGAGCGTGAGGGCCGCGCAAGCGTCTTCCAGAGTCATCTCCTGCTTGCCGCCGAAGCCGCCCCCGATGCGCGGTTTCATGACGCGGATGCGCCCGAGGGGAAACTGCAGCGTGCGGGCCAGCAGCCGGCGCACGTGGAAGGGAACTTGAGTGCTCGTCCGCACCAGGAGACGGTCGTCTTCGTCGAGCCAGGTGATGACGACGTGCGGCTCCAAGCTCACGTGCTGCACCGCCTGCACCCGGTAGACATCGCGGTGCACGAGGTCCGCTCGAGCCAGCCCAGCGTCCACGTCGCCCACCTCGAAATCGAGAACCGCCGCCAGGTTGCGCGACCGGTCGGCGATGCCGGTGCTCTCGGTCTCGTCGTGGAGGACAGGCGCGCCCGGCGCGAGAGCGTCGGCAGGTTCGAAGACAGCGGGAAGGATCTCGTAGTCCACCCGGATGCGGCGCAGCGCCTCGTCAGCAGTGTCGTCGTCCACGGCGGCGACGAGGGCGACGCGATCGCCGACGTAGCGGACCTTGCGGTCGAGGAGATAGGCATCGTAGGGCGACGGCTCGGGGTGGCTCTGCCCCGCAGTCGTGTGCGGCACCCGGGGCACGTCGGCATGGGTGAGCACGCAGAGGACACCCGGCAGGGCCAGGGCCTCCCTCGTATCGATGTGCCGGAGACGCGCATGCGGATGCGGGCTGCCCAGGATGCGGCCGATGACGAGGCCATCGGGGTGCACGTCGTCGGTGTAAACCGCCCGGCCACGGACGAGCTTCTCGCCATCCACCTTCGGCAGCGAACGCCCGACGCTCTCGTGCTCGGTGGCGCTTGCTGGTGGCTTGGTGATGGTGGTCATCGACTCCCTCGAGAGTCCGCGAGCCCTTCCCGGTATTGACGGGTCGCTGCCAGCGGCTTGGCGTAGCCCGTGCAACGACAGAGTGTCATCACCTCGCGCAAGTCGGCTTCGCTCGCCTCGGGTTCGGCGTCGAGGAGCGCTTTCATGGAGAGCAGCATCCCTGGAATGCAGAAGCCGCACTGCGCCGCGGCGTGCTGCAGGAAGGCCTGCTGCAGCGGGTGGAGCTCTGTCCCGGCGAGCGCCTCCACGGTCTCCACCCGGCCGGCCTCCGCCTGCAGCGCCAGGGTGCTGCAGGAATCCACCAACGAGCCGTCGAAGAGAACGCTGCAAGCACCGCAGTCGGCGGTCTCGCAGACACGCTTCACGCTCTTCCAACCCTCGCGCCGGAGCACATCGAGAAGCGAGTCTTGCATCCGCACCTGGAAGGTGTGGTGGGCGCCGTTCACCACCAGCGAGAGAGGGACTCGGCCGGGGCGGATGTGTTGCTCGCTGCTCATGCCTGCTCCCAGCTCACCCGTCGCCGCTGCCCTGTACGCCGACGCGATAGGACTGGCCATCTTCGTAGCGCGGCACATGCCCGGCGCGGTGGGGATCGGCGACCCACTCGAGGCTGCGGCAGAGGAGCACGCCGCAGACGTGGCGGCGCCACTCGCGGGTGGCGCGCATGTCGCTGATGGGGCGGATGAAAGAGCGCACCGCGTCCACGGCGCGGCCTACACGCGCCGACCAGTCGGCGCCGCGAATCTCTCCTCCCACGAGCTCGGCTTCGGCGGCTGGCACACGTGTCACCGTGGGGTGCACGGCGCCGACCGCCAGGCGGGCGGAGAGTACCCGCTGCTTTTCCACCTGCAGTGCCACGGCGCAGTTGACCTGGGCCAGGTCCTTGACGACGCGCCCGATCTTGCGGAATTGAGCCCGCCAGGTCCGCGTTCGTGCCGGCACCTGCACGGCGGTGAGGAGCTCGCCCGGCTGGAGAACGGTGGTGAAAGGCCCAGTGGCGAAGCCATCCAGGGGGACGTTGCGCCGCACACAGTCGCCCGCAGGTGTGGCCCGGGCGAGTTCGAGCTGTGCATCCAGGACGAGGAGCGCCGGGACCAGGTCGGCGGCCGGCAAGGCATGCGCGATGTTGCCGCCCACGGTCGCCATGTTGCGTACCTGCAGGGTGCCGAAGTGCAGGCAAGCGCCGACGAGAACCCCGTCAGCCCACTGTTGCACCACCTCGGCCCGCCGCACCGCTTCGATGCGCGCCGTCGCGCCGAGCACCAAGCCCTCGGGCTCGACCCGGATGCCGTCGAGACCGAGTCGGGTGATGTCGATCAGCGCCTCGACGGGTTCTTCTTCCAGAAGGAGGTCCGTACCGCCGGCGAGAAGTCGTGCCCGGGGCTCCCGCAGGAGCAGACTCAGGGCCTCCTCCAGACGATCAGGCCGATAGAAAGCCCCGAGGCCTGGGATCACGCATCCTCCTCGACGGATGTGCAGGAGCGCCGCAGTGGTGCAAGGCGTCAGCATAGCACGGTTGACAGTGCCGACGACGCAACCTTAGAGTTTTTCGAGACTTGTGCGAGACCGTGGGGATCCACGAGCGGAGGCGGGGCCTCTCTTGGGAGATTCTCTCGACGACCTGTTGCGCCAGTTCGAGCAGGGGAACAAGAGAGCGGCGGCCCGTCTCATCAGCGTCGTCGAAGATGCACGGCCGGAGTCGCTCGCCGTCCTGGAACGACTGTATCCTCGGGTGGGTGGAGCGGCGCGGGTCGGCGTCACCGGGCCTCCGGGAGCGGGGAAGAGCACGCTGGTGGACAAGCTGGCGGAGCTCCTGGTCGCCGCTGACGAGCGTCCGGGCATCGTCGCGGTGGATCCCACCAGCCCATTCACCGGTGGCGCGCTCCTCGGCGATCGGGTGCGGCTCGGGCCGGTCGGCAACGACGGCCGCATCTTCTTCCGCAGCCTGGCGACGCGGGGCAGTCTGGGTGGGCTGTCGCTGCACGCCTCTGAGGTCGCCGATGTGCTCGACGCCTTCGGCTGTACCTGGGTGCTCCTCGAAACGGTCGGCGTCGGACAGTCGGAGCTCGACGTCGCCGAGAAGGTGCAGACGACGATCGTGGTGCTGGTCCCCGAATCGGGCGACGGCATCCAGGCGATGAAGGCAGGTTTGATGGAGATCGGTGACATCTTCGTGGTGAACAAGCGCGACCGCGGCGGCGCCGAGAAGATGGAAGCCGACCTCCGCACCACTCTGGAGATGAAGGAGTGGCCGGGCTGGGAGCCGCCGGTGCTCCTCGCCGAAGCGCGGGCGGGGACCGGCGTGCCCGAAGTACTCGAGGCGCTGCGTGGCCATCGCGCCTGGCTGCAAGCTGAAGGACGGCTGCGTGAGAAGCAGCGCCGCGCCCTGGAGTCCCGAGTGCGTGATCTGGTGCAGGATCAGCTCACGAGCGCGCTCTGGGCGGACCCAGAGGTGCGGCGGCTCTTCGCCGCCGGCATGAACGACATCGAGAGCGGCAGGGGAACTCCGTACGCCCTGGCCCGTTCCCTGCTGCAGCGAAGCGGGGTGCTGCAGCGGCCCCACGAGCCCGAGGAGTGAACAGCATGGCAGGGAAACGCGACACGACCCATGCAGGGCGCCGGCAGAAGGCGGCGAGTGAAAGCGGCGTGCAGCGCAACGCCGACTTCACCACGCTCTCTGGCGAGACGCTGCATACGCTCTACACGCCGGCCGACCTGGACGGTTTCGACTACGAACGCGACTTGGGTTCCCCAGGGGAGTACCCCTTCACCCGCGGTCCCTACGCCAACATGTACCGCGGCCGCTTGTGGACGATGCGGCAGTTCTCCGGTTTCGGCAGCGCCCGGGAATCGAACCAGCGTTACAAGTATCTGCTCGCCCAGGGCGGCACCGGGCTCTCCGTGGCCTTCGACTTGCCGACGCTCATGGGCGTGGACCCGGACGACGAGCGCGCCGAGGGCGAAGTGGGGCGCTGCGGCGTTTCCATCGCCAGCCTGCGCGACATGGAGACGCTCTTCGACGGCATCCCCCTCGGTCAAGTGAGCACCTCCATGACCATCAATGGTCCGGCGGCGATCATCTGGGCCTTCTACATCGCGGCCGCGGAGAAACAGGGGGCGAAGCGGGGGCAGCTGCGCGGCACGCTGCAGAACGACATCCTCAAGGAGTACGTCGCCCAGAAGGAATTCATCTACCCGCCGGCGCCGTCCATGCGCCTGGTGGTGGACACCATCGAGTTCGCCACCCGGGAGATGCCGCTCTTCCATCCCGTCTCCATCAGCGGCTACCACATCCGCGAAGCCGGCTCCACGGCGGTGCAGGAGCTCGCCTTCACCCTGGCCGACGGTTTCGGCTACGTCGAGGCGAGCCTCGCCCGCGGACTGGAGGTGGACGCCTTCGCCCCGCGGCTCTCCTTCTTCTTCAACGCCCACAGCGATTTCTTCGAGGAGATCTGCAAGTACCGGGCGGCGCGGCGCATCTGGGCCCGGCACATGCGCGAGCGGTACGGGGCGCAGGAGGAGAATTCTTGGCGCCTGCGCTTCCACACCCAGACCGCTGGCTGCTCGCTCACCGCGCAGCAGCCGGAGAACAACATCGTCCGCGTCGCCTTGCAGGCCTTGGCTGGAGTGCTCGGCGGCACCCAGAGCCTGCACACGAACTCCATGGACGAAACCTTGGCGCTACCCACGGACAAGTCGGCGAAGATCGCCCTGCGGACGCAGCAGATCATCGCCCACGAGACCGGCGTGGCCCACGTCATCGATCCCCTCGGGGGCAGCTACTTCGTCGAGTCCCTCACCCAGCGCATGGAGGCGCAAGCGGAGGAGTACTTCGCCAAGATCGAGGCCCTGGGCGGCGTCGTCGCCGCCATCGAGGAGGGCTTCCAGCAGCGCGAGATCGGCCGCGCCTCCTACCGCTACCAGAAAGAGCTGGAGGCGCGCCGCAAGGTCATGGTGGGCGTGAACGAGTACGTCGAGCCCGAGGAGAACCTGGAGATCCCGATCCTCAAGATCGACATGAGCACCGAACGCGAGTGCCGCACCGTCGTGGCCGACGTCCGGCGCTCCCGTGACGCGGCGCGCGCCGAGCGCTGTCTGAAGGAGCTGCGCGATGCCGCGCGCGGCGAGGTCAACCTGATGCCGGCCCTTCTCGAGTGTGCCCACGCCTACGTCACCGTGGGCGAGGCCGTGGCGGCCATGGGCCAGGTCTTCGGCGCCTACCGCGAACCGGCGGTGTTCTAGGCGGCCGCCGCCGGAGAGGGGGAGGCCCTGCGTCCCGGGGAAGAGAGAATCCGCGTCCTCATCGCCAAGCCCGGCCTGGACGGGCACGACCGCGGCGCCCGCGTGGTGGCCAACGCCCTCCGCGACGCCGGGATGGAAGTCATCTACGCCGGGCTGCAGCAGTCGCCGCAGATGGTGGTCAACGCCTGCATCCAGGAAGACGTGGACGTGGTGGCGCTGTCGATCCTGTCGGGAGCGCACATGACTATCTTCCCCCGCGTCCTCGAGCTGCTGCGGCAGAACGGCGCTGGCGACGTCCTCGTCACCGGCGGCGGCATCATCAGCCCCGAGGACATGAAGGCGCTGCAAAAACTAGGGACGGGCCGCCTCTTCGGCCCGGGCGCTTCCCTGCAGGAAGCGATCGATTACATCCGCGCCGAGGTGCGCTCGCGGCGGCAGCGCCGCGGAGCCTGAGCGGGAGCCTGGCAGATCGAGGTGGGCATGACCCGGATTCTCGAGGTCGAAGAGGCTGTGGCGCTGGTCCCGGACGGCGCCAGCATTCTGATGGGTGGCTTCGGTCTCTGCGGCATCCCGGAGAACCTGATCAAGGCCTTGGTCCGGCGCGGCACCAAGAACCTGACCGTGATCAGCAACAACGCCGGCGTCGACGACTACGGCATCGGCCTGTTGCTGCGGACAAAGCAGGTGCGCAAGATGATCGGCACCTACGTGGGGGAGAACGAGACCCTGGAGCGGATGATCCTGAGCAAGGAGATCGACATCGAACTCGTACCGCAGGGCACCTTCGCCGAGCGCATCCGTGCCTACGGCGCCGGCATCCCGGCCTTCTTCACCCCCACTGGCGTTGGCACCTTGGTGGCGGAGGGCAAAGAGGTGCGGCGCATCGACGGGCGGGACTACGTGCTGGAGCGCGCCCTCGGCGCCGATTTCGCCTTCCTCAAAGCCTACCGCGGCGACCGCATGGGCAACTTGGTGTACCGGCGCACGACGCGTAACTTCAACCCCATGATGGCCACGGCGGCGAAGACCACCATCGCCGAGGTGGAGGAAATCGTGGAGGCCGGCACCCTGGACCCCGATTCCATCGTCACCCCGGGGATCTACGTCGATGTCCTGGTGCGGGGGGAGGTGTATGAAAAGCGTATCGAAAAAAGAACTCATCGCCCGGCGGGTGGCGCGTGAGCTGCGCGACGGCTTCTACGTCAACCTCGGCATCGGCATTCCGACGCTGGTGGCGAACTACGTTCCGGCAGGGATGCAGGTCGTCTTCCACACCGAGAACGGGCTCCTCGGCATGGGGCCGTATCCGCTGGAAGCGGAGATCGATCCGGACTTGATCAATGCCGGCAAGGAGACCGTTACCGCCATCGCCGGCGCCGCCTACTTCTCCAGCGCCGACAGCTTCGGCATGGTGCGCGGCGGCCATCTGGATCTCTGCGTGCTCGGCGCCATGCAAGTGAGCATGCGCGGCGACATCGCCAACTGGATGATCCCGGGGAAGATGGTGAAGGGCATGGGGGGCGCCATGGACCTGGTGGCGGGCTCGAAGCGCACCATCGTGGCCATGCAGCACACCGATCGCGACGGCACTCCCAAGATCTTGCGAGAATGCACCCTGCCGCTCACGGGCAGGGCTTGCACCGACATGATCGTCACCGATCTCGGGGTGATCCGGGTGGGTCCGGGGGGCCTCGAACTCCTGGAATACGCCGAGGACACCACCCCGGCGGCGGTGGCCCAGGCCACGGGGGCGCCGCTCGAAGTGCGTGGCGCCGTGCCCATGCGAGTCTGACCCAGGCGGCAGGGCTGCCGCCTCATCCCGAACACTGACCACCACAGCATCACGAGGGAGGAGCTTCATGGAGATTCACCAGGTCGGAGTCGTCGGCGCCGGCACCATGGGCAGCGGCATCGCCCAGGCCTTCGCGCTCGGCGGGCATCCCGTGGGTCTCGTGGACAGCGATGGATCGGCCCTCGACCGGGCCATGCAAGGTATCACCAAGAGCATGGATCGGCTCGTGCGCAAGGAGACCATCGGCAGCGACGTGGCCCACGCCGCCCTGGGACGCATCGTCACGGCCCGCGACCTGTCCCGCCTGCACGACTGCGCGCTGGTGGTCGAGGCGGTGTTCGAGAATTTCGCGGTGAAGCGGCAGATCTTCCAGGAGCTCGATGCGCTGCTGCCGCCGGCGGCGATCGTGGCTTCCAACACTTCTTCGATTTCGATCACCGCGCTGGCGGCGACGACTGGCCGTCCCGAGCGCGTGGTGGGCATGCACTTCTTCAACCCCGTGCCGATGATGAAGCTCGTCGAGATCATCCGCGGCGAGACCACCTCCGATGCGGTCTGCGCCGCCGTGGTGGGTCTCGCGCGCAGCCTCGGGAAGACGCCGGTGGAGGTGCGGGATTATCCGGGCTTCGTCTCCAACCGCGTCCTCATGCCCATGCTCAACGAGGCGATGTTCTGCTTGCAGGAAGGCGTGGCCGAGCGCGACGCCATCGACACCGTGCTCAAGCTCGGCATGGCGCACCCCATGGGGCCGCTGCAGCTGGCCGACTTCATCGGGCTCGACGTCTGCTTGGACATCATGAACGTGCTGTACGAGGGCTTCGGCGATTCAAAGTACCGGCCCTGCCCGCTGCTCAAGCGCATGGTGGCGGCGGGCCGGCTCGGCAAGAAGTCCGGCCGCGGCTTCTACGACTACACCGAGCAGAGGACGGCGTAGGCTGGGCCGCGTTCGCGCCGGGAGGCGTGCGTTGGAACCGGTGGGCCTGCGGCTCGACGAAGGCGTGGCCTGGGTCGAGTTCGGTGCGCCCGGGACCCGCAACCTGCTCACGCCGCCGCTCCTGGCCGCGGTGCCGCGAGTGCTCGCTGCGGCGGTTTCCGGCGGCGCCCGTGTCGTGGTGTTGCGCGGCCGCGGCGACTTCTTCAGCGCCGGTTACGACATCGCGCAGATCCCGGCAGAGCTCTTCGACGCCGACCCCGTGAAGAGTGGCCGCCATCCCTTCACTCGCTGCATGCGCGCGATCGTCCACTGCCCGGTGCCGACGCTGGCGGCGGTGAACGGCCACGCCATCGGCGGCGCCGTGGAGCTGGCGGCTTCCTGCGACCTGCGTCTCGCCCGCGCCGGCGCACGCCTCGGACTCACCGCGGCGCGGCTCGGTCTCATCTATCCCCACGCCGGGCTCGAAACGCTGCGGCGACTCCTCGGCTCCGCCCCGCTCCGTCACCTGCTGTTCACCGGCGAACTGGTGAGCGCGGCAGAGGCCGCACACCTCGGTCTCGTGGACCGCGTGGTGCGGCGGGAGCGCTTCGATGCCGCCGTGGTGGCGCTGGCACGGCGCATCGCCGCCAATGCGCCCCTCGCCGTGCAGGGGATGAAGGAAGCGCTCCGCCTCCTGCAGCGGCGCGGCGAGCTCGCCGGCACCGACCTCCGCGCCGTCCTGCAACTGCAGCAGCGCGCCTACCGCAGTGCCGACTTCCGCGAGGGCAGAGCCGCCTTCGCCGCCAAGCGCGAGCCCCGCTTCCGCGGCCGCTGAAGGTGGCGGTCTCTGAGGGTGGCGGCTGCTCTTGGCTCGGGCTGCTGAGGATGCGCCCGCGGGACCTCGCCTGCCGCGTGGGATCCCCGTCGTTCCCGGCGACGCGGCGGCGGGATACACTGCGGCTCGTGTGAGGCCGTCGTCCTCGGAGGCATCGCGTGAATACGCCCGACATCCCACCCGTAGGGGACGCCGACTTCGGTGCCCGTTGGGCCCGTTCAGTGTGGCGGTTGCCGGCTCTGACGCTGCTCGGCCTCGGCCTCCCGCTCGGGGTGCTCTTTGCCCTCCGCGGTATGCGTGGTCTTGTCCTGGGGGTAGGAGGCTTGGCGGGGGCCGTACTCTCGCTCGCCTGCCTGGCTCGGCCCTACGAGACACTCCTTCTCTCGATGTTCGTTTTCGGCTCTGGGCTCGATGTCTTTCTTCCTGGGCCCTTTGCCCTGGCCCTTCTCGCCTTCGCTACGGGTCGCGCTTTGTACGATCTCATGAGTGGTCACTCCCTTTCCTGGGGGACGCCAACATTCAAGATCTCCCTTGCGATTCTCATGGGAATCGCACTCACGTCGATCGTGATGGCGCGGAGCTTCGCGCTCGCTTGGGGCCGGATCGAGAACATCCTCTGGGGTGTCATGTTTTTCACTGCGATCAGTGCTCATGCCAACCGAACCCGTAGAATTCGACTCATCCTGTTGACCATGTCCCTCGCCTTCGCCACGAGTATCCTGGTTCGTCTTGTTCAGTTCCTGCGCTCCGCCGGTGCGGTTTACCTGCTCTACCCGACGGGAGAAACGCGCTTCGGTGTGGGCGACCCCAACTTCACCGCAGTCTTCGCCGCGACCTACTTGGTCACGCTCCTGCCGTTGCTGGGACGGGGCAAGGGTTGGTGGCGTTTGGCGCTGGTGCCCGTGGTGATGCTGCACCTCGTGGCGGTGGTTCTCTCGGCGTCGCGCACGGGTTTGGTTCTGGTGGGCTTGATGACTCTGATCCTGCTCGTCCGCGCTCCTCGGGCGCGCTGGCCTGTCCTGGGGGGCCTGGTGGTGGTGGGTATCGTCTTGGTCAACCTGCCACAGAAATACTGGCTCCGCTTCACCGATCTACAGCAGGTCGGAGGCATCGTCGTCGAGCGATCCCTGCAGCTCCGCATGCACGCCCTCGAAGCTGGCTTGGCGATGTTCCGCCGCCACCCGTGGCTCGGGATCGGACTGGGGAACTTCCCGGCCGAGTCGCCGCGCTACATGTCCGTGCCGCTTTGGGCCCACAACTCCTATCTGGATGTCGCGGTCACGTTGGGGATTTTCGGTCTGCTAGCTTTTCTCGTCTGGCTCCTGAGCGGCATGGAGATGGTGGCGCGTGCGGCGCGGCTCTGGGGAATCGCGGGGCGTGGCGCTGATCGCACTCTGGCCGTCTCCATCGGTCTCTCGTTCGGCGTCATTTGTCTGGCGGCGCTGACTCTGGACTTGGCGTTCCACCCCATCGTGTGGATTCTCCTCGGCCTCGCCAACGCGGCGCGTCAGTGTGCCGAGGCCGGGACGGAATAGGCCGACTGCGCCACCCGTAGGAACTGCACGTGACCCGGATCTTCAGCATCGGACACTCGACGCGCCCGCTGGCGGAGCTCATCGAGATGCTGCAAGCGCATAGCGTCCTCCAGCTCGTCGACGTGCGGGCGTTCCCGGGCTCCCGCCGGCATCCGCACTTCGCGCGCTCCTCTCTGGCAGCCACCTTGCCGGCGGCGGGCATCGCCTACCTGTGGCTGCCCGCTCTCGGCGGCCGTCGGCAGCCGGGGCAGGGTCGTTCGGCCAATACGGCGTGGCGCGAAGCGGCTTTTCGCGCCTATGCCGATCACATGGGAACGGCGGAGTTCGCGACGGCACGGGATGAGCTCGAGGAGAGGGCGCGAGCGCTGCCCACGGCCTTCATGTGCGCCGAAGCCTATTACCGCCGCTGTCACCGTCAGCTGCTGGCGGACGCCTTGGTTGCGCGCGGCTGGGAGGTGCTGCACATCGAGTCCATGACGCGCGCACCGGTGCACGCACTCGCGCCCTTCGCCCGCGTCGATGCCGGCGGGCAGGTCACCTACCCGGGAGATCCGCCCCTCCCGTTGGCGAGTGCTTGACGAGGCGTTCGCTGGTCACCGCCAGCTCAGACGAGCGCCTGTGGCTGACGCGGCTCGAGGGTCAAAGACACGACGGGGCAGAAGCGTACGCACAGATCACAGCCGATGCAGAGGGGATCTTCGCACTGTAGTTCGAGCCCCAGCATGTCGAGGGCCCGGGTCGGGCAGATGGACACACAGCCGGCGCACTGCAGGCAGGTGCCGCGGTCGATGTCGATGTGCCAGGGTCCGGCATGCCGTGTCATCGCAATCCCTTCTTCCCGCACCCGTTCATCTTCCCGGCGCACCCTCGTCTTCCCGACGCGATACCGCCAGCAGTTCGACCTACCAGAGCATGCGGGTAGCCTTCGCTACCAGCTTCGGATGCAGCGTGAGCGCGGTCTTGAAGATCCCCGTGTAGTCCACGCTGCGCGCGTCCACCGCGGAGACGGCGCGTTGTAGCGCCTCCACCGCCCAGTCGATCTCACGATCGTCCATGGTGAAGAAGAGCTTGCGCAAGCGGAAGAAGAGATCGTTGGTGCGGCCGACCCGACGATGCCAGCGTTGCTGGTACGGCCGGAGGCGCTCGGCCCGCAGGTCCCCGGCGCGGAGCGCGGCGCCGAGCTCGTCTCCCGCCTCCTCCGCCGACTCCAGGGCGTTCATGATGCCGCCACCGGAGAACGGATTGTTGGCGTGCCCTGCTTCGCCGACGAGCGCGGCCCCATCGGCCACCAGGCTCTTCAGACTGTGTGCCCCGGACACGGAGCCGGCCACCATTCCCAGGATGCGGCTCTCTGGAAACCGGGCGCGGACGAAGTCGTCCAGCCAGGCCCGCGCCGGCCGTGGCTGGCGCTCGGTGATGTGAATTCCGAGGCCGACGTTGGCGGTGCCGTGGTCCTTGGGGAACACCCAGGCGTAGCCGCCCGGGGCGACTTGGTGGCCGGCGTAGAGATCGATCCAGCGCTCACCGGAAGGGACGCCCTCCAATAGGTACTGCAGCGCCGAGTGCGCTTCGCCGAGCTTGAAGGCGCGGCGCAGGCCGAGCCATTGGCCCACGAGGGATTCCACCCCGTCGGCACCGAGGACGAGCCGGGCGCGAAACTCGGTGGTCTCGCCGGCGCGCGTGAGGTCCCGGGCTTGGATGCTGCGGATGCCGCGCTCCCAAGCGGAGACTCCAGTCACCTGCAAGGAAGTGCGCAGCTCCGTGCCCGCCTCGCGAGCTTGCCGTGCCAGTGCTTGATCGAATTTGTCGCGATGGAGCTGTGTGCCGACACCCGGCATGCGACGTTCGACGCAAGTCCCGGAAGGACCGAAGAGACGGGCGCCGTCGATGGAGCCGGCGATCCACTCCTGCGACAGGGGCAGGAAGTGCTCGAGCTCCGCCAGACTGCCGGCTGCCTCGCCGCAGCGCACCGGGACTCCCACCTCGGGGCGCTTTTCCGCCAGGACGACCTCGAAACCTTGGCGGGCTAGCTCCGTCGCGACGTAGGAGCCTGCCGGCCCCGCACCCACGACGAACACGTCCACGCTGCGCACGGTTTCCTCCAAGGATGCCGACCCCGGTTGCTCCACGGGCCGTGAAGCGCCGCCACGGCCTGGCGGAGTGCCACCTTTGCCACGACCTCCAGGTCCGTGACAAGAGGTTTCCCGCCCTCTCTCGATGCCTTGTCCCGCCTGCCTTGGAAGCCGCCTTGCCGGAGCCCACTGCGGCCGTCCCCGTTTCAGACTTCTGATCTCCCCATCGGACCGTCCACGGCGTCGACACCTGCTGTCTACGATGTGGACAGGCGGAGGCCTGTTGGCATGCGCAAGTGCTCGATTCAGAAACAACATTCAGACTGGCCCGGAACTTTCATCACTGTCTTGAGCCCATGGCTTGCCGCTGCCACCTCGACTCGAGATGAGGGCAGCAATGGAACTGCACTGGGCGGACGCAGTCGCACTGAGCATTTGCACAAGGACCGAGCATGCCAGAGCTCTAGGCGTTTTCCGCTGATAGAGTGAGCCAGAGTTCTCGGTGTTTTCCGCTGGGGAGGGCGTGCCAGAGTTCTCGGTGTTTTCCGCTGCGGGGGGGAGCGTGCCAGAGTTCTCGGTGTTTTCCGCTGGGGAGGGCGTGCCAGAGTTCTCGACGTTTTCCGCTGGGGGGAAGCGTGCCAGAGCTCTCGAAGTTTTCAGATTCAGGGCGTCCGACCTCTCATCGTTCTCCAAGGGGGAGTGACTCGCTGCGGTGTGAGCCAGACCTCCAAGGAGGGGGCGGGCTCGATTTCGGAGGTTCAGGCTTCCGTCGCGGACACTCAGACTAGAAAGATCTGACGGAGGAGGAACGCCACAGCGACGGCGAGAACGAGGGGGTGCAGCTCACGCCAGCGCCCGGCGACGAGCTTGAGGGCTGCATAGGCGATGAAGCCGAAGGCGATTCCTTCGGTGATGCTGAAGGTGAAGGGCATGATCACGAGGGTGAGGAAGGCAGGGAAGGCTTCGGTCCACTCGTCCCAGGCAATGCGGGAAACTGGTTGGAGCATGAGGCAGCCCACGGTGACGAGAGCTGGTGCGACGCTCGGATAGAGCCTTCCGGCGGGCGTCTCGATGCCGCCACCGATCATCTGGACCACCGGCGAGAAGGGGATGGCCAGAAGGAAAAGCGCCGCCACGACGACGGCCGTGAGGCCCGTGCGTCCGCCTTCGGCGACGCCGGCGGCGCTTTCGATGTAGCTCGTGATCGTGGAGGTGCCGAGGACGGCACCGCAAGTGGTGCCGATGGCATCGGCGAGCAAGGCCCGGCGGGCGCGGGGCAACTTGCCGTGTTGCAGGAGACCAGCTTTCTCGGCGACGCCGATCAGCGTGCCCACGGTATCGAAAAGTGCGAGAAAGAAGAAAACGAGCACGGCCAGCGCCGCCTGGGAGTTGCTGAAGAGACCTGCCAGGTCCAGCCGGAAGGCGGCGGGCGTGGCGATGTCGGGGAGGCCGATGAACCCGTGGGGCTCGACGAGCCCCTGCAACCAGGCCACTGTCGTGGCCACGGCGATGCCACCCAGGATGGCGCCACGAAACCGGCGGGCGAGGAGCAAGGCAGCCGCTGCGATGCCGGCGAGCGCTGCGCGGGCGGGTGGCGTGCCGAGATCGCCGAGGCCGATGTGCGTGCCTGGCGCGGCGACGACGATGCCTCCCCATTCCAGGCCGACGAGCGCGATGAGGAGGCCGATGCCGCCGGCGATGGCGCGCTGTAGTGAGAGCGGCATGGTCTCGAAGACACGTTCTCGAAGGCCCACGCTGGAGAGAACGACGAAGAGGGCGCTGGCGACGAAGACGGCGGCGAGAGCCATCTGCCAGGAGAACCCCATACCGCCCGCAGCCACCGGGCGCAGACGGTGAAAGCGAAATAGAAGTTGTGTCCCATGGCGGGGGCGATGGCGATGGGATAGTTGGCGAGCAGTGCCATGAGCAGCGTGCCGAGGGCGCTGGCGAGGCAGGTAGCGAGAATCACAGCGCCGAAGTCCATGCCCGCCGCTTGGAGAACGGCGGGCTGGACGAAGAGGATGTAGGAAAGGGTCGCGAAGGTGGTGGCGCCGGCCAAGAGCTCGGTGCGTACGTTGCTGCCCTGAGCGCGGAGCGAGAAGCGTCGTTCGAGGAGCGCCTGCATGCGGACTCCCCTCAGGCGGGCTTCGGTGGGCTGGATCGGTCAGCTGGCCTTGCCGTCCGCCTCGATGACCACCAGGGTGGCGCCGGATTCGACTGCCTGGTTCAACTGCGCCTGCACCTCGCTCACTGTGCCCGCCACCTCGCTCGCCAGCTCGTTCTGCATCTTCATGGCCTCGACGACAACGAGGGGGCTGCCGGCACGGACGCGGTCGCCAGGGCGCACACGGACATCGATCACCAGGCCCGGCATGGGTGAACGCAGCACCACACGACCTTGCACCGCAGGGGCCTGCATCTGCTGCGCCATGGCCGCGAGCTCGTCGAGAACGCGGATGCGTACCTGCTTGCCGCCGATGGAGACGTCGAAGGCGCCGGGAGCGGCATGCACCGGTACGACATGAGCGAGGTAGGAGACATGATCCAGGAGCACGCTGAGCAGCGAGCGATCACCCAAAGTGCAGGCGTCCACCGTCGCCTGGCGGCCATCGATGCGGAGGAGGTATTGAGGCGCTTCGCCGCCGACTTCGACCTCGAATTGATGGTCTTGCGCGCGCACCTGGTACTTCATCCCGCAGCGTCCTCGTCCAGCACATCCTTGCCCGCCCGCGCGGCGCGCGCCCACGCCGACGCGCCGGAGTTTCGTGGCAGCCGGGGGGTGCGGTCGAGTTCGTACGCCCGAAGGACCGCGGCGGCCACGAAGCGCTCCAGCTCGGCGGGAGCAGGATCGAGCATCTCCGGCTTGAAGCTACGAGCGATGAAACCGGTATCCAGCCGTCCGTCGCGGAAGGCCGGCTGGTCCATGGCCCAAGCGTGGAAGGCAACGTTGGTGCGGAGGCCCTCGATGGCCAGATCATGGAGCGCGCGCTTCATGCGGGCGATGGCTTGCGGCCGGTCTTCGCCCCAGACAGCGAGCTTGCCGAGCAACGGATCGTAGTGCACCGGGACCTCGTAGCCTTCGTAGATGCCGAAATCGTTGCGCACTCCCGGCCCGTAGGGGATCGAGAGCTTGACGATGCGGCCCACGGCGGGCAGGAAGTCGCGGCGCGGATCCTCGGCGTAGATGCGGCATTCGATGGCCCAACCGCGCGGCTCGAGGGGGAGACGGTCCAGGAAGGAGAGCGGCTCTCCGGCCGCGACGCGAATCTGCTCGTGCACGAGATCGAGGCCCGTGACCAGCTCGGTCACCGGGTGTTCGACCTGCAGGCGCGTGTTCATCTCCAGGAAGTAGAAGTTCCCCGCCTGGTCGGCAACGAACTCCACGGTCCCGGCGCCCACGTAGCCCACCGCTGCGGCGAGCGACGTGGCCGTCTTGCCCATGCTCGCACGGAGCTCGGGCGTCACGAGCGGGCTCGGCGCTTCCTCAATCACCTTCTGGTGGCGGCGCTGGATGGTGCACTCGCGCTCTCCCAGGGCGGCGTAATGGCCGTGCTGGTCGCCGAACACCTGGACCTCGATGTGCCGAGGATCCAGGATGTACTTCTCGAGGAACAATTCCGGGTTGGCGAAAGCACGGCGGGCCTCCTCGGTGGTACGGGCGAAGGCGCTCTCCAGCTCCGCCGGCGCTTCGACGCGGCGCATCCCTTTGCCACCGCCGCCCGCAGCGGCCTTGAGCATCACCGGGTAGCCGAGGTCGGCGGCGATCGCCAACGCTTCGCGGAGATCTCGCACCGGCCCTGGGCTCCCGGGAACGAGCGGGACCTCGGCACGTCGCGCCGTTTCGCGCGCCTGCAGCTTGTCGCCCATGCGGGCGATCGCCTCGGGGGAGGGGCCGATGAAGAGCACCCCCGCGTCGCGGCAAGCGGCGGCGAAAGCGGCGTTCTCCGACAAGAAGCCGTAACCCGGATGGATGGCGTCGGCGCCGCAGGCGGCGGCGATGGCGAGGATCTTGTCGCCGCGCAGGTAGGTATCGAGGCTGGCGTTCCCGTCCAGTGGATAGGCCTCGTCGGCGCGCGACACGTGCAGCGCCGTGCGGTCCACCTCGGAGTACACGGCGACGCTGGCGATGCCCAGCTCGCGCAGCGCCTTGCAGACGCGGACGGCGATCTCGCCGCGGTTCGCTACCAACACCTTGCGCAGGCGGCGGGCAGGCCGGCGTCTCTCCACCGCTGGGGTCCCGACGCGCCGCGAGCGGACCACGGTACTAGCCTCCCCGGCGGCGCCTCCGGTGCGAGGCGCGGCGCCCGCGTCGGACCGCGGTGCACCCGATGGTCCGAAAGCGTCAGAGCGGGATGTTGCCGTGCTTCTTGCGCGGCAGGCTCTGCCTCTTGGTGTGCAGACTCTCCAGCGCCATGATCAGGAGCGGTCGCGTGT
Source organism: Candidatus Krumholzibacteriia bacterium (assembly GCA_035649275.1). Classification (NCBI taxonomy): domain Bacteria; phylum Candidatus Krumholzibacteriota; class Candidatus Krumholzibacteriia; species Candidatus Krumholzibacteriia bacterium. Next base: position 5,317 of record DASRJW010000067.1, on the reverse strand, counting down.
CCCGCGGCCGGATGACGTCGTCGAGGTAGCCCAGGGACGCGGCCACGTAGGGATTGGCGAACTGGGCGTTGTATTCCTCGATGAGCCGGGCCCGCACCTCGTCTCCGTCGGCCCGCTCCATCTCCTTGCGGTAGAGGATCTCCACCGCCCCCTCGGCGCCCATCACCGCGATCTCCGCCGTCGGCCAGGCCACATTCCAGTCGGCACGGATGTGCTTGCTCGACATGACGTCGTAGGCGCCGCCGTACGCCTTGCGCGTGATGACGGTGAGCTTCGGCACCGTGGCCTCGCAGTAGGCATAGAGCAGCTTGGCCCCGTGCACGATGATGCCGCCCCACTCCTGCTCGGTCCCGGGAAGGAACCCGGGCACGTCCTCGAAGGTGACGAGGGGGATGTTGAAGGCATCGCAGAAGCGGACGAAGCGCGCCCCCTTCACCGAAGACTTGATGTCCAGCACGCCCGCCAACACCTTGGGCTGGTTCGCCACCACGCCGACGCTGCGGCCGCCGAGGCGGGCGAAGCCGACCACGATGTTCCTGGCGTAGTGCGGGTGGATCTCGAAGAAGCTGTCGCGGTCCACGACGCGCGCGATGACCTCGACGATGTCGTAAGGCTTCTTGGGATCGTTGGGGACGATGTCGTCCAGCTCCGGGTCGCGGCGATCGATGGGGTCGTCGGTGTCCAGCCTGGGCGGTTCCTCCAAGTTGTTCTGCGGCACGTAGGCCAGGAGCTTGCGGATCATCTGCAAGCACTCGGCATCGTTGCCCGCCAGGAGGTGGGCGACGCCGCTCTTCGAGTTGTGCGTCATGGCTCCGCCCAGGTCCTCGAAGCTGACGTCCTCGTTGGTGACCCTCTTGATGACGCTGGGACCGGTCACGAACATGTGCGAGGTGCGGTCCACCATGACGGTGAAATCGGTGATCGCCGGCGAGTAGACGGCGCCGCCGGCACAGGGCCCCATGATCGCCGAGATCTGGGGCACCACTCCCGATGCGAGGGTATTGCGCAGGAAGATCTCGGCGTAGCCTCCCAGGCTCTTCACGCCCTCCTGGATGCGGGCGCCGCCGGAGTCGTTGAGACCGATCACCGGGGCGCCGTTCTGCAGCGCCAGGTCCATGATTTGCGTGATCTTGCGCGCATTGGAGAGAGAAAGCGTGCCGCCGAAGACGGTGAAGTCCTGGGCGAAGACGTAGACCGGCCGGCCGTCGATGGTGCCGTGGCCGCAGACGACGCCGTCGCCGGTGTAGCGGCGCTGGTCGAGGCCGAAATCATTGCAGTCGTGGGTGACGAAGACGCCGCGCTCGAGGAAGGAACCGCGGTCGAGAAGGAGCTCGATACGCTCTCGCGCCGTCAGCCGGGAGCTCTCGTGCTGGCGAGCGATGCGCTCCGGGCCGCCGCCGGCCAGGGCGCTCTGGCGACGGGTGTCCAGGTCGCGATGGCGCTGTTCTCGCGTGCTCTTCGCCATGGGACTCCGTACTGTCCACACGCCGGCCTGGCGCGGCGGTGCGGAATGTACCAGCTTCGCAAGTGGATGTAAAATCGGGCATTGTGCGGGCGGAGGAAGGATGGGGAACGGCGGCGACGGGGGAATGCAGGGCCGTCTGGTGGGTATCGAGAGAGGCGGAGAGCGGATGCAACGAGGCGGCGACGAGGAGCCCGAGGCGCTGGCAGCGCTCGTGCGCGCCGCGCAGGCGGGGGATGCGGCCGCCTTCCGGGAGTTGGTGGATGCGACCAAGCGCCCGGTCTATGCGCTCGGCTACCGCATGCTGGGCAACCACGACGATGCCGACGACGTGGCGCAGGAAACATTCGTGCGCGCCTGGAGCGCTCTCGAGCGCTACGACCCGCGCTACAGCTTCCTCGGCTGGCTGCGCACCATCGCGACGCGTCTGGCGCTCAACGTCATCGACAAGCGCCGCCGGCGGCGCACCGAGGGCGGGGAAACCTTCGAGCTGGCAGCGGAGGCGTCGGCAGCACCGAACCCGGGGCCGGACGCAGAGCTGGAGGCGAGGGAGATGGGAAGCGTGCTGGAGCAGGCGCTGCGCGAGCTCCCGGAGGAATTCCGCCGGCCGCTCCTGCTGCGCACGCACGAGGAACTCTCTTACGCCGAGATCGCCAAGGCGCTCGCGATTCCTGTGGGTACGGTGATGTCGCGCCTGCACCGGGCTCGCACCCTGTTGCGACAGGCGCTGGAAGCGCGCGGGATGCAGAGGAGCGCACGGAGGGAAAATGCCTGAGAACGTGCATGTCGGCGAAAGGCTGAGCGCCTATCTGGATGACGAGCTCGAGCCCAAGGTGCGCGCTGCCGTGGCGGCGCATCTCGCTGCTTGCGCCACCTGTGCCGGTGAGCTGGAGGAACTCCGCCTCCTGCAGGCGCAACTGCTCGAGACCGCGGTCCCCGACCCGGGAACGGCGTACTGGTCCAGCTTCACGAACCGCGTGCAAGCACGCTTGCCGACGGCGGGTGCGTCCGCTCCGTCGTCTTGGCTCGAGCGTCTGTCGAGCTGGTTCTTGCCGTCCGGCGGCCTCGGCTGGGTCCGTTTGGCCGGCGCCCTCGCCACCGTGACCCTGGTGGCGTACCTCGGCATGCGCGGCTTCCGGCCCGAGAGCGCAGGCCGGATCGAGCCGTTGCAGCAGGGGCGGGACGTCGCTCTGGCGCCGTCTCCGGCGCCGGCTGCTCCGGCGGAAAAGGCGCAGGACACGCAGAGCCAGGACGCGGTGGAACCCATCGAGGCGCATCGAGACGCGGCGGAACCGGCCAAAGAAAAACGTAGCGCGGAGAATGCACTCGCGGAGGAACGGGCAACAGAGACTGGTCGGGTCGAGAATCCACTCGCGAAACGGGAAGCGAGCGGGCGGAGCGCGGTGAAACAAGAATTCAGCCAGGAACCACCTGCCGCTGCGAGCCCTTCGGCGCCAGCTCCGGCGGCGGTCGGTGCGCTGGGGAGGCGCCAGCGCTTGGTGGCGCCCGAATCCGGCTCCGGAGTTGCGCCTGCGACTTCCGCTGCTCCCTCCAGGAGCGATGCGCCGGGGAAGTCTGCCTCGAAGCCTACGGGCGAACCTCAGCCAGCCGGAGTTCAGGCGCAGAAGAGTTCCCCAGAAGCTGCGAGCGAGCCAGCAAAGGATCTGGCCTCTCCGAGTCCTGCCGCTCTGGGCCGTGAAGTCGAGTCGAGTTCGAAGATGAGAGTAGCGCCCGTTCCTGGCACCGCGGCGGAGGAGAAACCGTCGCCGCTGGCCACCCTTTCGACTGGAAGGATGGAAGCGATGCACGCCACGCAGCTCGAGGCTCCGGCCGACGAGGTCACCGCACTGCCGGTGCGCGATTTCGTCGCCGCGGCGCTGGCGGGGGACACGCTCGCAGCGCGAGGAGCGCGCGAGCGCTTTGCTGCAGCGGCAGCGCCGGAAGTGACGGAGCTCGGGTCGATGGATGCGTGGTTGCACGGCGCCGCGGGGAAAGCGGCGCCGGCCAGCCGATTCTACGTCCGCAGCGCGGCGCCGCCCGGCGGCGCGAACCTCACCGCGCTGGACGCGCTCGTGTGGCCGCGGCGGCAACGGCAGGAGTTCCGGCAGCAGGTGGAGGAACTCGGGCGCCGGCTGGTGGAGGAGAGCGCCGTGTCCCCGGAGCTGCGACCGCGGGCCCAGGCCTACGCCGGCTGGCTGGCGGCGAACGCCACCGAGGCAGCGAGCCGGGTGGAATGGCAGCGCCGGCTCGAATCGTTGCGCTAGCGCGGCGGAAAGAATCAGAGCGCAGCTCGTGCCGCCTGGGTGCGGCGAGCGGGTTCGTCGCGGATCCTCGCCGAGAGTGCTGGCGTCGAGCGTGGGCCGTCCCTAACTTGGCCGTGATCCTCCAGTCTGCTCGGCACGAGACGAGGAACCATGCTCCGCAACGCTCGATGGTTTTCGGGAACGACGGCTCTCGTTCTTCGGACCGGGACGCTGCCGCCCATTCTGCTGTCGGCGACGCTGGCTCTCGTCCTGCTGCCCGCGCTAGCAGCGGCGATGCCGCGGACCTACCTGGCCGTCACGGGCGGTGCCACCGTTCTCACCGGCGATGTGAGCGGCGACGTCGTCGATTCGCGCACGATCGGCCAGCTGGAGCTTGGCATCGGCTCGCACCTCAACGACAACCTCCTCCTCGAAGGTTCGTTCGGCGTCTACGGCACTCAGGAGGTGCCCTACGAGCCGATCCTCGACCCCGCGGAGCTCTTGCTTCCCGAGAGCGTGCGCACCTACCGCATCGAGGCCAACCCGCTCATGCTGCGACTGCGCTACACCCGGAGTGGAATGCGCAAGGGGTACCTGAAGCCGGAGTTGCAGTGCGGTCTGGGATTCCTCGCCGTGACCCGATGGGTCCGGAACATCGCCGGGATCCAGCCGAACACAGCGAGCGACTTGCTGCTGGCGGGAGAAGCAGGCATTTCGGCGCTCCTCATCCTGGGGAAGAATTGGATGCTGCAGCTCGGAGCGCGCTACACGCTGACCCAGCGGCACGAACTGGTGGACGATCTGGACCACCTGGACAGCGTCGCAGTTCTCCTGGGCTTCCGTTTCTTCCTCAACAGTCCGCGTGACGAAGGCCTGCCGCCTCCCAAGGACGATTGAAAGCATCTGCATCGACCGGCACTGGATGCGCGAACTCGGTTTCTGCTATCATGAACACGGCGGCTAAATCGTCGTCGCGCTTCCCCTTCATCAGGTTGCCCCCACCGGTGAACCCTCTTCTCCTGCCGATGCTCCTGGCATTGCTCGGCTCGCTGCGCGACAGCGCGCCGGAGCCGCCTGAAGCCTATGCTCGGCCGCAGACCACCATCGCCAATTATTGGCACTGCATGCTCGAACGCCGGCACCTTTCGGCGTTGGAGTGTTTCGCCCACTTCACCCCGGCGGATGCGAACGAAATGGTGCCGCTGCCGGATATGGTCGAGCTCCGCTGCCGCGACTTCGCCGTCGCCGATCGGGGCCGCGGCATCGTCGACGTGACCTATACCGTGGAGTACCGCGTCGGTATGGGGGACTCCCTCAGGCGCTTCACCAGTGGCGATCGTCTCTGCCTCACCCGCGGCGGCTGGAAGATCGAGCGCCCTCTCTTCGCGGCGCGGGCCGGGCACTGAACGAGCCGCTGCAGGCGGTTCCCGGGCTGTGCTAGCGTCCGCTTATGTCCCTCTTCGCCGTCTCCGATCTGCACCTCGGCTTCGCAGTCGACAAGCCCATGGATCGCTTCGGCCCCGAATGGGTGGGCCACGCGGAAAAGCTCGCCGCCCGCTGGCGGGAGCGCGTCCGCGACACCGACACCGTCCTCGTCTGTGGCGATACCTCT
>DASRJW010000066.1 GCA_035649275.1 Candidatus Krumholzibacteriia bacterium | reverse complement strand
CTCCGCTGGAAACGTGGAGCTGGGCCTGGGCCGGATCGGTGTTCTCCCTCGGCGACTGCGGCGTGAAGCGCATCGAAGCTGGGCAGCAAAGCCGATGAAGGGCTTGGGTATGCGCCGGACACGCTTCCACAAGTGTCTCTCCTGGGTGCTGGTCACCACCGCTCTCGGCTGCGGCGACGTGGTGACCGTACCGAACGGCCAGTCCCCGTGTTTGGACTATGCCGATACCACCTCGCACATGCACTTGGCGGGCAGCCTCGACACGCCAGGGCGGGTCGTCGACGTGGCCGTCGCCGGCCGGTACGCCTTCGTCGTCGACCCCGGCGGGAGTCTTCAGGTGCTGGATCTGTCGGCTCCAGCGCGGCCCGTCCTCGTGGGCAGCATCGACACGCCAGGTCAGGCCGTGGGCGTCGCCGTTTCCGGTGCGCATGCATACGTCGCCGACGGTGAGGCGGGATTGCAGGTCGTCGACGTGTCGAATCCGACCGCGCTGGTCCTCGTGGCGGGCTTGGATACGCCTGGCCTGGCCCTCGACGTCGCGAGCGACGGTGCCTATGTCTACGTCGCCAGCACGGACTTCCTGGGTCGCGGCGGCAGTGGAAGCCTCCAGGTCATCGATGTCTCGAATGCGGCCTCTCCGGCCCTCGTCGGATCGGTGCTGCTGCCGACTGCCTTGGGGGTGACCGTCGTCGATGCCTACGCCTACGTGGCCTGCGGGTCCGCTGGACTCCGGGTGGTCGACATCTCGGAACCGGCAAATCCGAGGTCGATCGGGGAACTGCACCTGGCGAAGGACTACGCCCTCTGCGTTGCCGCCGACGGAGCGCACGCCTACGTGGGCGGTGGGCACGATAAACATTTCTATGCTGTCGACGTCACGGAACCGGCTGCTCCCACGATCGTCGGCAGGGCCGTCCTCCGGGATTTCGCCTCGGCGGTGGCCATCGTCGGTTCCCGAGTCTTCGTCGCTGCGGCCACGGGAGGCTTGCAGGTGGTCGATGGTTCGGACCCTCGCGTGCCTCGTGTCGTGGGTACCCTGTACACGCCGGGCAGTGCGCTCGGCGTGGCCATCGCTGGCTCTTTCGCCTATCTAGCCGGCGATCTCTCGGGACTCCAGGTGATCGACATCTCGAACCCGACGTCGGCGCGTGCGGAGGTGTTCGAAACTCCGGGCAGCGCCAACGACGTCGCCATCGTCGGCCCCTTCGCGTACGTGGCGGACGGCAACTGGCTGCAGAGCCTCGACGTCTCGAATCCTGCCTCGCCCAGACTCGTCGGAAGCTTGGAGTTGCCGTTCGAGGTCCGCGACCTGGCCGTCTCCGGCCCACGCGCCTACGTGACCGACACGAATCGATTGCACGTGGTCGACATCGCCGATCCGGCGGCCCCCGCGATTCTCGGTGCCGTGGAGATGCCGGCTTTCAACGAGGATGTCGCCATCTCGGGCCTCCACGCCTACGTCGTGGGGAGCTCGAGCTTCAGCGTGGTGGATGTGTCGAACCCCACGGCGCCGGTCATCGTCGGCAGCGCCAAAGTGCAGTACCCCGCGAGTGTCGTCGTCGACGGCAGCTATGCCTACGTGGTGGCGACCGCCTTCCAACTGCTCGTGCTCGATGTGTCGAACCCAACCTCTCCCGCCGTCGCGAGCAGGCTCACGGTGCCGGGCTTCCCCTGGGATGTCGCCGTCTCCGGCACCTATGCCTACGTGAGCGGCCGGCAGTCCGGCTTGACGGTGGTGGACATCTCGAATCCGGCGCAGCCGCACATTGTCGCCCGTGCCGACACGCAGGGCGAAAACTGGGGCCTCGCAGTCTCCGGCACCCACGCCTACCTGGCGCAGCAACCTCCTTCTCTGCGTGTGTTCGACATCGCCGACCCGAGCGCCCCCACGCCTCTCGGTCGCCTGGAGATGCCCGCGCCTTTCTACGAGGTCGTGGCATCAGGTTCGTATGTTTACGCCCCCTCCGGTGCGTCCGGTCTCGCCATCGTGCCCGCGCAGTGCAGCCCCTGAAGGTCCCGTAGCACCCACACCTGCCTGGGGGTTGGCCTCGCGCGGGATCATGATTGAGCACCACAAACGCAGGGCGGGGCCGGCTCGGTGTTTCACCCCAGACGACTGCGGCGTGATCCGCATCGACGCTGGACCGCAGAGCGGACCGAAGGTCTTGAATATGCACCGGGCACACTGCCGAATGTGGCTCTCCTGGGTGCTGGTGACGACGGCTCTCGGGTGTAGCGATGACCTGACGATACCGACCGACCAGAGTCTCTGCTGGGATTATGCCGACGCCAGCAGGTACCTGCACTTGGGCGGTGGGGTCGATACGCCGGGACGGGCAACGAACGTAGCCATCGATGATCGCTCCACAGGTTGAGACCATCGCGTCTCTCGTGGGCACGAGCGCAACGCACGACGGTGCGCGCTCTCCCCTCGCGCGAGCCCACCCACGTGCTACCATCCGGAATCATGGGCACCCATCCATCATCGCCAGCGGATTTCGACGCGGAAGCGCAGGAGCTGCGAGAGTTCAGGCTCTGCCAGCAGATCCTGCATGAGCTCAAGAGCGTGGGTTCCCTCGAGCGCGCCCTGCACGTGGCCCTCCGCGAGCTGGTGGAAGCCTTGGGCGCCAGCGAGGGCGTGGTCTTCGCCGCCGGCCGCGGCGATCAGCTCCGCATCGTGCACCGCATCGGCGCACGCGAATGGGACCCGGCTCTGGCGCGCGGGATCCTCGCTGCCGGGCGCGCCACGGTGCCGCCGGAAGTCCTGTACCTGTCCCTGCGGGAACGGGGCAAGGCCATCGCCGTCTTGCTCCTGGGGCGGACGCAGCCTTTCCTGCGCACGGAACTGCGGGCGTTGCTGCGCGCGGGCGAGCTGGTGAACGAGCGCCTCGATGCCCTGGCGGAAGCACGCGTCGTCGAGGTCCTGGCGCGCATCGAGCGCAAGATCGGCAGCGAGCTGCGCACGGTGGATCTTCTCTACCAGATCCTCGACGGTCTGCAGCTCCTGGTGCGCTACGACCATGGGGGCGCCATCCTGCTGGTGGATCGTGAACGCTCCCGCCTGGTGGTGCGCGCCGACAAGGTGGTGTGGCAGAAGGCCAAGAGCCCGCACATTCAGACCACGCTGGAGCTCGAGCCGGAGCTCCAAGAGCTGCTCACGGTCCGCGACCGCGCCTTCGTTCTCGGCAGCCCGCTCGGCGCCGGCGCGGTGCAGCCGCTGTTCGAAGCCGACGAAACTGCGGCGGCAACCCTGGAGCCGAAACGCTTGCAAGCTCTCTACGAGCGCTTGTGCTTCGCCTGCAGGGACAGCCAGGTGCCGCCGGAGCGCAGCATGCTCGTGGTGCCGCTCCTCTTCGGCGAGCGCCTCTTGGGGGTGCTCAAGCTCTCCGACACGGGCGCCGGGGCCTTCACGCCGGCCGACGTGGCCGTGGTCGGGCGCTTCGTGGAGAAGATGAGCACGGCGATCCGCAACGCCGATCTGTACGAGCGCCGCATCGACGAGCTCCGCGCCATCAATGAAATCGGCCAGCTCGTGACCAAGCCGCTTCCCCTCGAAACCATCGGCCGGCGCATCCTGGAGATCGTCCTCGGCGTGCTCCGCCTGCCGGTGGGCTGCCTCGAGCTCCTCGACCGCGACGCCGGCCGCCTGCGCGAGATCGCCGCCATGGGCTACACCGTGGGCAGCCCGGGTCTCGCCCTCGGCCAGGGCATCACCGGCGAGGTGGCGCGCACCGGGCAGCCCATCGTCGCCAACGACGTGACCACCCACGCGCAGTACGTGCTGCACAGCGCCGCCACGCGCTCCGAGCTCGCCGTCCCCATTCGCTTCGAGAACGTCGTCCTCGGCGTGCTCAACGTCGAGTCCTTCACGCCCAACCGCTTCCGCGAGCGCGACGTGGAATTCCTCTCCATCCTGGCCGACAAGACCGCCATCGCTCTGGAGACGCTGCAACAGCGCGAGCGCCAGCAGGCGACGCTGCAGCTGCTCTACGAGCTCTCGACGCGGCTCGCGGCGCAGGAAGATGCGCCACGTCTCCTGCAGCTCACCGCCGATCTCACCCGGGCGCACCTGAACTGCGAGGCCACGGCAGTTTTCCTGTTCGAGGAAGGACGCTATCGGCGGCGCGCCGCCGCGGGTGTGCCGGCGGATTGGTTCGCCGCGGAGAGCTACGCCACCGGCGAGGGCCTCACCGGCCGCGCCGCGGTGCTGCGCAGCGGCCGCTACCCACCGCCGGTGCTGCACAACGACGTGGAGCAGAGCGACCACACCACGGCGGAGCCGATGCAGCGCTACCGCGAGCAGCTGCACACGGGCCGCATCGCCCATCTCATCGCCACGCCGCTGGTGGAGAACCATCGTCCCATCGGCATCCTGCGCGTGCTCAACCGGCTCACCCAGGACGGTGGCCTCGCCGCCGGCGGCTTCACCAAGGCCGACGTCGAGCTCCTCTCGGCCATCGCCAGCCAGGTGTCGCTGGCTCTCGCCGACTTGCGGAAGCGCGAACGCATCCAGCAGCTGGGCGTCCGCCTCGAAGACCAGGTAAGGCGGCGCACGGAGGAAGCACAGCGTCTGGCCTCCTTCGTGGAGAACGCGCCGCTCGCCATCTTCTGGATCGATGCCAGCGGCCTCTTGCAGTTCGTCAACGAAGCGGGCGAGCAGATGTTCGGCTTCCCGGCGGACGAGCTGCGCGGCCGCCGGGTCGATGCCGCCGGCTCCGGCATCCTGGGCGATCAGTTCGACTCGCTCTCCCAGGTGGTGGAGTTCATGGGGCTGTGGTCGGGCGAGCTGGAATGCCGCCGCAGCGATGGCGGCCTGTTTCCTGTCTACCTCTCGGCGCGGGAGCTGCACGACGCCGCCGAAGTCAAACAGGGCATGGTCGTGTTCGTGCGCGACATCGCCGCCATCAAGGAGCTCGAGCGCCAGCTCATCGAAAGCGAGGGCAAGCGGGTCATGGCGGACCTGGCGAGCGGCGTCGCCCACGACGTCAACAACGCCCTCGGCGCCAGCCTGCCCATGGTGCAGGCGCTGCTGTCGGACGTGGAGGAAGGGCGTTACGATCGCGAGCGCTTCCTGGACGACCTGCGGCAGATCGAGAGCTACACCCGCATCAGCGCCCGCATCTTCAAGGGCATGCTGGCGATGGCGAGAGGCACCTACGCCATCGACCAGGTGGTGAACGTGAACGTGCGTGTCGCCACGGCGCTCGATCTGCTGGGCTTCAAGCTCGAGAAGGCGCGGGTGCGCGTGCGGCGCCGCCTGGCCGAGGATCTGCCGCCCATCCTGGCGCACCCGGGGCGGCTCGAGCAGGCTTTCCACAACCTGGTGATGAACGCCATCGACGCCATGCCCGAAGGAGGCACGCTGACCGCGCGCTCCTGGTCCGACGGCGAACGGGTCTCGGTGGTGATCGAGGACACCGGCAGCGGCATCCCGGAAGAGCTCCTGGCCCGCGTGCAGGAACCCTTCTACACCAGCAAGGGGCACGGCACCGGGCTCGGGCTGTCGGTGGTGCGCAGCATCGTCTGGGAGCACAACGGCAAGATGTCGCTGCAGAGCCGGGTCGGTCACGGCACCGCGGTGCAGCTCGAGTTCCCGGTGTTCCAGTCCGGCGCGCGGGCGGGCGCCCCTGCCGGGAGCGGCCCCAAGGCGCAGGAAGCCTCCCCGACCGGGGGGACGCCGTGAGCCCGGAGCGTCCGGCGCCGGTTCTCGCCGAGGCCCGCCCGGCGGAGACGGCGCGCATCCTCATCGTGGACGACGAGCCGGGGATCCAGAGGGCGGCGCAACGCATTCTGGAGCGCCGCCATCGCGTCACCCTCGCTTCGTCGGGGGCGCAGGCGTTGGAGATCCTCGAGACCAAGCCGCAGGACCTCGCCATCGTCGACGTGCGCATGCCCGGCATGACGGGCTTCGAGGTGCTGAAGAGCATCAAGTCGCGGCACCCCGACACCGAGGTCATCATCATGACCGGATCGGTGTCCAATCCCGACGAGAAGCTGGTGGAGTCGCTGCGCGAGCGGGCCTTCTATTTCATCCGCAAGCCTTTCGAGAAGCCGGTGCTGGAGACCCTGGTGGAGCGTTGCTTGGAACGCCAGCGGTTGGAGCGCGAGAACCGTGCCTACACCCGCACCTTGGAAGAAGACTTGGAGCGGGCCCGCGCCTTCCAGCGCCTGCTGCTGCCGGGATGGTTCCCGCGGCTGCCGGGCTTGCGCGGCGACGTGTGGTACCGGCCTTCGGAGCGCCTGGGCGGCGACTTCTACGATTTCTTCACCCTCGGCTCGACGGCGATCGGTGTCGTCCTCGCCGATGTCGCCGGTCACGGCGTGATGGCGGCGCTGTACACCGGAATGCTCAAGGCGGAGATGCGCGCCGTGCAGGAAGACTGGCGCGACCTGCGCCGGCTCTTCCGCCGGGTGAACGAGCGCCTCCTGCCGCTGGCGCGCAACCAGTTCACCACCGCGGTGCTCGCGGTGCTGGATCTCGCCAGCCGCGAGGTGCGCTACGTGAGCGCCGGGCATCCGAGCATCCTGGACGACGAGGGCCGGGCCTGGGAATCCACCGGTCCGCCCCTCGGCATCCTCCCGGGCGTCGATTTCGAGGTGCGCAGTTTCCCTCTGGGAAGCCGCCGCCGGTTGCTCTTCCACACCGACGGCATCACCGAAGCGCGTAGCGTCGGAGGTGCCGAGTTCGGCGACGAGCGCTTGCGGCGCGTCTTCGCGGCGAGCCTGACCACGCCGCCCGATGCCGCCCTCGCGGCCCTCGTGCATGGCGTGGAGGAGTTCTCCCAGGGCCGGGCGCTGGAAGACGACGCCACTGCCATCCTGCTGGAGTACTCCGCCGAGACCCCTTGAGCATCCGGTGGCGGACGGCCGTGCCATGAGCGCCGCATGCAGCCGTGGGCATCGTGCCGCGGACGGCTGTGGACGCGCGCCTGGGGCCGTCTTCCCGGGCCCGGTGGCGGCGTGGTATCATTTTCTGCCTTCGAAACGAACGACCCCTGGCGGCCCATCTCTGCCCTGCCTGCAAATGGCCGCCCCCGGAGGGACCCCATCGATGCACCGATTCCGTCGCCCGATTGCGGCTTGCCTCCTCGCCGGCCTCGGCGTCGCCACGACTTTCGCGCCGGCGGCGCAGGCCCAGCTCAACGGCGTTCTCGGCATCTACTTCGACGACCGCGCCAACGAGTGCTCGCAAACATTCGGCATGGGGCAGTCGCGGACGCTCTACGTCCTGCTCTTGCCCGAAGGCGACACGCGGGGCGGGATCAGCGGCGTCGAGTTCAGCATCGATGCCAGCGGGGCTCCCGGCTACAGCTTCTCCAACGAGCAGAGACTGCTGTCCGAGCCCAGCATGAATTTGGGCAACTCGGCCGTGGGGTCGGGGTTGAACGTGGTCAAAATGGACGGTTGTGAGAGCCGCATACCAATCCCGATCTGGCGCCTGCAGGTGACGAATGTGAGCGGCGGCAGGGACGCCTTCATCGAGATCGCCGCCAAGTCGCCGCCAGGAAACCCCACCTTCCCTTGCCCTCTGGTTACGCTCTGTAATAACCCGGTATTCACGACGGTGTGCGTAGCGCCCGACCGGGCGGTGTTCAACCCGTCTGGAGCAATGCGCTGCGGCATCGCCTCCGAGAAGTCCGATTGGGGCCGGGTAAAGGAACTGTACCGCTAGACGCGAGAAGGCGTATCCTCTGCCTGGGCGTCTTCGGGAGGAGGATCATGAGAGCATCTGCTATCGGCATCGTGGGGCT
>DASRJW010000065.1 GCA_035649275.1 Candidatus Krumholzibacteriia bacterium | reverse complement strand
CCCCTGCATCGTGAGCGACATCCCGGAGATCGTGGAGACGGTGGGGGAGGCGGCGGTGCGTGTGCTGCCGCGGGACGAGGGAGCCCTCGCGGTGGCGTTGCAGGAGCTGCGGAAGGATCCCGCTCGCCGCGCTCGGCTCGGTACTGCGGCGCAGCAAGCGGTGCAACGGTTCTCGATCACGGCGGCGGCGCAGAGTTATTCTTCGGTGTACCAGGAGATCCTCGGTACGAGGCACACACCGGCGGCGCGGGAGCGAGGCGAAGCGAAGTAAGGGTGACGGGCCGCCCGCTGAGCTCGAACGTTCGTGCAGTGAGCGAAGTCAACAGCGCAAGACAAGGAGGGCTACAATGAGCGCGCATGGAAGAGGGCTGGTATCGATCGTATTCGCCGGCGCCGTGGTAGGGGCTGCCATCACGTTCGCTCAAAGCGATCTCGCAACCCTCTCCACGATCACGCCGCCAGAGCAGAAATTCATTCCCAACCCAGCGCCTCCGGGTACTGCATCTGCGGTGCTCGTGGGGGACCCGAGCAAGGCAGGAATCTACGTGATGCACACCAGGATACCTGCCCACATCAAAATCGAGCCGCACTCGCATTCTGAGGTGTGGAGGATAGGGACGGTTCTCTCGGGTACGTTGTATTACGGGTACGGCGACACGTTCGACGAGAGCAAGCTGAAGTCCTTGGGTCCAGGGAGCGTCGTGGTTGAGCCCAAGGACCAACCGCACTTTGCCATGACCAAAGACGAAGCAGTGACGATTCAGCTCGTCGCGGAAGGTCCGACGGCCACGAATCCTGTTCGCAAGTAGGTGACGATCGCAGTGACTGGGACGCATGCCGAACGTTGGATCTGTTATCCTTGGGTCTGATGAAGGCGCGTGGTCGCAAGACTTCGAGCGCCCCCGCAGGGCGCACTCGCTCGTGGCACGGGTTCTTGGGGTTCCGGCCCGCTGTGGGCGTAGCCGCTCTCGCCATGCTGGGTGTCGTTGCCGTGGTGGCTCTCGCACAGCCGCCAAGGGTCAGGATCGTACGCGGGTTCCCTTCACCGGGCGATTATCCGGAAGGTGTGGCCTGGGACGGCAGCGGTCTATGGTGCAACAACTTCACGGATGGATCGCTCCACAAGGTCGACTCTGCTGACGGCGGTGTTCTGGAGCACTACCAGGGACAGAATCTGCCGGGGAGCCCGGAGGGTCTGGCTTGGGACGGGCAGTATCTCTGGAGCTGCGATTGGCATCAGGGGATCATCGTCCAGTTCCGCCCGACGCCCACTGGCATCGAAGTCGAGAACACCTTCCCCAAACCGGCGAATTCCGGTCCCAGCGTCGGTCTCGAGTGGGACGGCACCTCGATCTGGCTCAGCTGCTGGCCGGATCTGTCGCAGGGACTCGAGTTCGGCCAGCTCTTCAAGTTGGACCCGGTGACGCTCGCGGTGCAGCAAAGACACGTCCTCCCGGTGCGCTACATCGAGGACCTGGCCTGGGACGGACGTTACCTGTGGAGCGCCGAATGGCTGCGCGGCATCGGCTTCGCCATCGAGCCGGCCACCGGCGACACGCTGCACACCTACAACACGCCGGGGTTGTACCCGGTCGGCAACGCCTGGGACGGAACGTATCTCTGGGTCACCGACACCGACAAGGATTCGATCTGGGCCCTGGACATCTCCGGCATCACACCCACGGCGTCCGTGAGCTGGAGCCACGTCAAGAATCTGTTCCGCGGTCGCTGAGCATCGGAGCGCGGGAGGAGCGTGCATGGAGCCGAAGGAGCGTGCGGCGCGGTCGGCGGTGGCGGTGGTGCGAAACGGGGAGATCCTCGGGCTGGGATCGGGTTCGACGGCGATGCGGGCCCTGCAGGTGTTGGCCGAACGCATCCGCGCGGAGAAGCTCGACGTCATCGGCGTGCCCACGTCGCTGGCGACGCAGAAGGAGGCGGAGCGCCTAGGCATTCCGCTGACGACGCTGGAGTTGCACCCCGAGCTCGATCTCGCCATCGACGGCGCCGATCAAGTGGATGCGCGTCTCGCCGTCATCAAGGGCTACGGGGGGGCGCTGCTGCGCGAGAAGATCGTGGCGCGCTGCGCCCGGCGGGTTCACCTCATGGTGGACACGTCGAAACTGGCCGACACGCTGCGCCTCGCCGTCCCGGTCGAAGTACTGCCCTTCGCCATGGGTGCGGCCTGGCGGCGCCTCGAGGCTCTGGGAGGCAAGCCGCGTCTCCGTCTCGCCGGCAAGGCTCCCTATCTCTCCGACAACGGCAACAAGATCCTGGATGTCGACTTCGGCGCCATCGAGGATCCGGCCGCCTTGGCGGCCAGGCTCGATGTGCTCCCCGGCGTCATGGGTCACGGCCTCTTCGTCGACCTCGTGGACGAGCTGCACGTGGGCGACACGGCAGCGTCCCGTGTGATTCGCCGCACCGAAGTGCGTTGAGGTCGTTGTTTCAGAACAGCCGAGCTTGCGCGCCGGGGCGGACGAAGGTCCGCGGTCGGCTCTCGCTTTCGCCGTTGCGTCCCGTCTCGAAGCCGAGACGGCGTTTGTGCAGCTGCCACTGCTTTTCGATCATCTCCCAGTAGATGCCCTGACCGGCCTGCCGCGCGAAAAAACGGGACTCGTTCAGCTTGCCGCCGCGTACGGCGCGGATGTGGTTCTCGACCCGGCGCGCCCGCTCGGGGAGGGCGGTGCGCAGGCGCGCGAGGAAGACGGGGAGCGCGGCACCCGGCAAGCGCAGCAACACGGACTGGGCGTACCGCGCTCCCGCCGCACGGGCGCGTTCCAGGATCCGGGGGATGTCCGCGTCGTTCAATCCCGGGATGATCGGCGCCACGGAAACGCCGGTGGGGATGCCCCCCTCCGCCAGTCTGAGCAGAGCCTCGAAACGCCTCGACACCGGCGGTGCCTGCGGCTCGATGGCGCGGCCGACGGCATCGTCGGCGAACGGGATGCTGAGGAACACGCAGACGTTGGCCCGGCGGTGCAGCTCCTGCAGCAGGTCGAGGTCGCGGAGCACGCGGGGAGATTTGGTGATGATGCCGACCGGGTTGCGGAACTCGGCGCACACCTCGAGGCAGCGCCGCGTCAGCCGCCAGCGCGACTCGAGCGGTTGGTAGCAATCGGTGTCGCCGGAGAAGACGATGAGCTCGCCAGTCCAGGAGGGGCGCATGAAGGCGGCACGCAGGAGCTCGGCCGCCCGGGGCTTGACCACGATCTTGCTTTCGAAGTCCGTGCCGGCCCCGAAGCCGAGATACTCGTGAGTGGGGCGCGCGTAGCAGTAAGCGCAGGCGTGGAAGCAGCCGCGGTAAGGGTTGATGCTCCAGCGGAAGGGGAGATCCGGGCTGGAGTTCTCGCTCAGGATGGCGCGGCTGTCGTCCGCGAAGATTTGGAGTGTCGCCGGAGGCGGCTCGTCGAGCCACTCACGCTCCAGCGGCTCGAAGGGATTAGGAGGATTGTCCACGCGACGCATGCCCGCTCCGCCCGAGGGGAACAAGTAGATTCCGGAGGAGGGCATGCCATCCGGCGGCCTCCATCGTCCCACGAAAAAATCCCGAAGTCAAGGCGCGCCGGATCGGGGCCCAGCGCGGCAAAAGCGACCGAGAGGGGTCGGGCGAGGCAGACCCGAGGCGAGCGCTCGAATGCGGGGAGAGCCGACCTGGACAGCCGTTGGAGGTTCTCCTAGAATCCCGTTCCCCACAGGATTCTCCGCGGTGCGGCACCAGCGCCCGTGTGCACGGGTGCGCATCGCCATGCATCGGTCCAGAGCCCGAAGGTCCGCCGTGCCTGCGTTCCCGCTCACGGAGTCCGTTCTCCGCGAGTCTTTCCGGGAATTCGTGCCTCCCGTGCCGCTCAAGCCGGCCTACCGTCTGGGGCTCTTGCTCGTCGCACTGGCGACCGTGCTCCTGCCGGTCGTCTACGTGGCATTTACCGTTCTGGTGGCGTACGGAGTCGGTTACTACGCGTCGCACGGCGTCAGAATCCTGCACGGCGGCGCGATCCTCTACCGATTGCTCGTTTACCTCGGGCCGCTGGCAGCAGGAGGGATCCTGTTCCTGTTCATGGTCAAACCGCTCTTCGCCCGGCCGCTGCGGCGACTCGAGCCCATCGTGCTGGAAGCTGCGAGCCAGCCCCTCCTCTTCGCCTTCGTCGAGTCGGTGCGCCTGGCGGTACGGGCACCGGCGCCCGCCCAGGTGGCGGTGGATGCCAACGTCAATGCATCGGCGGCGTTCCGTCGCGGTCTGGTGAGCTTCTTCGGCCGCGATCTGCGCCTCACCATCGGCATGCCGCTCTTGGCCGGCCTCTCCCTGCGCCAGCTCGCCGGCGTCCTGGCCCACGAGTTCGGACACTTCTCGCAAGGCAGCGGCATGCGCCTCACCTACCTCGTCCGCTCGGTGAACGGCTGGTTCGCCCGCGTCGTCTACGAGCGGGACGCCTGGGATGCGGAGATCCATCGTCTCTCCCGACAAGTCGAGTTTCGGATCGGTCTCGTTCTCTACCTCGCCCGCGCCATGGTCTGGGTGACGCGCAAGTTCCTCTGGCTGCTCATGATGGCTGGGCACGCGATCGGCACCTTCATGCTCCGGCAGATGGAGCTCGATGCGGACCGCTACGAAGCACGGGTCGCCGGCAGCACTCACTTCCGTTCCACGGCTCTCCGCATGCGGGTGCTCTCGGTGGCGGCGCAACGGGCCATCGGCGTACTTTCCGATTCATGGATCGAGAAGCGACTCTGCGACGATCATGCGGGTCTGGTGGTGGCACTGGCGGAGAAGATGCCGGAGGACTTGCGTAAAAAGATCGAGAGCATCGAACAACCGGCCAGCCTTTTCGACACCCATCCTGCCGATGCGGCCCGCATCGAGAGCGCTATGGCCGAAGGCGCCGCTGGGATCTTTCACCTGGAGGGACCGGCGTCGGACCTCGTCGTCGATTTCCCGGGAGTCTCCCGCGCCGTCACCAGTGCCTTCTACCGTGATGTGCATGGCATCGAGCCCAAGCCGGAGAATCTGATGACGTTGCCACATTTCCTGGAAGGGATGGAGGAGCTGGATGCCGACATGGAGCACGCGGGTCGTTACTTCCACGGCTTGTTCGGGATCATGCATCCCGTGGAGCTGCCGCAGCGGCTACCGGAGCCACTGGAAGCGGAGGCCGAGGCCTTGCTGGTGCTCTCGCACTCCCGAGGCGCGATCGAATTGGGTTTGCAGGCTCTCGAAGCGGAGCGTCAGGCGGCCGCTGCCAAGAAGACCGTGCCGAACCACAGCCCCCCGCCTCTGAACGAGCAAGTAGTCGCCGACCTGCGTCGAGTCATGAGCGAACGCTTCCTGGCTGCCCTCGCGCTCCTCGCCACACCTTCCGCTCGCCAGCGCCTGGCGGACGCCGAGGCGATGACGCAGGAAGTGGAGCGTTGTTATCCCGTCTACCTTGCGCTGGCAGGGATGAGTAAGAAACTCGATGAAGCCATCGTCGTCCACAACGAGGCCGCTGCACAGCTGCAACGGTTGCACGCAGAGAGCAGTGACGCAGAAAAGCGCCGGGCCCTCGATGGCCTGGAAGCTGTCGCCCGCTGGACACGGCGGCTCCTCGAGGCGTTGCGCGAGGTGCCCTATCCATTCGAACATGCCCAAGGGGCGATCACTTTGGAGAAGTTCGCTCAGGCCAACCTGCCCGCGGCGGTAGCCCTCGAATGGACCGTGCTGCCCCAGTGCGCCAGCCTGGTGCAGCTGCTTTCGGCGGTCCATCTCCGCGTCCTTGGCCGCCTCGCTGCCGTCGCCGAGCGCGTCGAAACGGAGCTCTGCCCACCGGCGGCAATGCCGGACGCTTCGAGCGCGACTCCCCTGCAGCATTGACGCAAGCACCGGATGGGAAGGCTGCGTTCAGATGCCGGCAAGGCGCTGCGCCAGAGCTTCCGCTTCCTTGATGCAAGCATTCATGGCGATGCCGCGATAGGAATTCCCCGAGAGGTGCAGGCCCGCGTGGCGGGTGAGCGCCGTGTCGATGCGCTCGAGCGTATGCCGGTGGCCGACAGGGTATTGCGGGATGCCGCGCGGATGGCGGACGACGAAGACTCGCTCCGGGTCGGCGCGTAGGCCGAGGAGCCGGCGCAGGGTGCCGAGAGTGCGCTCCGCGAGCTCGGCGTCGCTCGCCTCCACGGCGCCGGGATCGCGGGCGCCGCCAAGCATCGTCCGCATGAGAATGTGGCGCGCGTCGGAGCGATGCGGGAACACCCAGCTGTCGAAGAGCGTGCCCAAGATGGGGAGACCTTCGCACCCTGGCACGAGGAAGCCGAAGCCTGGCGTCAGGTGCTGCAGGTCCGGCGCTGCAAAGCCGAGACACACGACCGCCACGGGCGCGGAGGGAATACGCTCGGTGGCGCCGGCGAGATCCGGGTCGAGGGGCCGGAGCAGCGGTGCCACCTTCCAGGCCGGACTCGCGAGCACCACATGCTCCGCTTCCAAGCTACCGCGACCAGGGAGCGCGAGGCGCCAGCGGTGTACACCGGCCTCCCGAACGACGACGGGTTCGATGCCCTCCACCGCGGTCCCGAGTCGCAGGTGCTCGGAGAGTCGACTCGACAGGACGTGCACGATCGACTCCATCCCGTCGGTGAAAGAGGTGAGCGTGCCGCCTGGGCCCATGGCGCTACCAGTATGGCGAGGGGCGCCACCGCCCGAGGCGCTCGCCTGGCGCGCTGCGCGCCGCTTTGCCGCCATGGCTCGGAAGAGGCCGCCGTGGCGGCGCTCCATCTCGCGTAGGCGCGGGAAGGCGCATTCCATGTCGAGCCGGCGCGAGTCCCCGGCGTAGATGCCGGTCACCATGGCGTCGACGAGAACCTCGGCAGCTTCGCGGCCGATGCGCCGGGCGGCGAAGTCGAAGACCGATTCGCTGGCCCCATCCCGGCGCGCCGGCTGCGCCCATTCGAGGAGCACGCGCAGCCGACCACGGAGGCTCAGGACGTCGCTGCTCAGGAACGCCTGTGGTTTTTCTGGCAGAAGCCGCAGCTTGCCGTGACGCACGATCCAGCGCCGGCTCGCGGCGACGCTCGCCTGCACTACCTGCTCTCGCATTCCGAGCGCTTCCACCAGGCGCGCCGTGGCGGGTTCGTTGTCGAGCCAGCCGTTCGGACCCCACTCGCACAGATAGCCTTGACGGTGTTCGCTACGGATGTTGCCGCCGGCGCGCTCGCGCTCTTCCAGCACCTGCACCTCGACGCCCAGGCGCTGCAGGTGGAACCCCAGGGCGAGCCCCGAGATCCCAGCGCCAACGACGGCGACGCGCGTGCGGGAGGGAGGCATGAAGGACTCAGATCGTGCGGGAGAAGGTGCGCTCGCTCTTCTTGCCCTCGAGGTACTTGTCGAAGACCATGGCGATGTTGCGGATGAAGACGCGACCGAGCCGGGTCACCTCGATGCTGTGGTCGCGGAGGCGGAGGAAGCCGTTCGTCTCGTGCTCCCGCAGCGCCTCCAGCTCGGCGGCGAAGGTGGTCTCGAAGTCCAACCCGAAACGCCGCCCCACCTCGCGGCCGTCCAGGTGGAAATTGCACATGATCTGGGTGATCAGGTACCGGCGGATCTCGTCGTCGCGGGAGAGCAAGACCCCGCGCAACACTGGCAGCCGCGCGGCGCGGAGGGCCTCATAGTACGCGTCCTGCGCCTTCTGGTTCTGGATGTAGGCACCTTGCAGGTCGCCGATGCCGGAAACGCCGAAGGCGATGCTATCGGAGGCGGGCTTGGTGGTATAGCCCATGAAGTTGCGATGCAGGGCGTGGTGATGCAACGCCCGGGCCAGCTCGTCGCCAGGGAGGGCGAAGTGGTCCATGCCGATCTGGACGTAACCGGCGTCGACGAACTTGCGCAGCCCGAGCAGGTAGAGATCGACCTTCAGCTCCGGGGGCGGCAGCATGTCCTCGGTCATCACATTCTGATTGCCCGACTTCCAGGGCACGAAGGCGAAGCTGTACATCGCCACGCGGTCGGGGCGCATGTCGAGGATCGAGTCGAGGGTGCGGGCGAAAGTGTCCAGGGTCTGCAGCGGCAGGCCATAGATGAGATCGACGTTGATGCTGTCGAACCCTTGGCGGCGGCAGTGAGCATACAGCTCGTGGGTGCTCGGCTCGTCCTGGTATCGGCTGATGATGGCCTGCACCTCGGGGGTGAAGTCCTGCACCCCCATGCTGAGCCGGTTGAAGCCGAATTCGCGCAGGACGTCGATGTGCTCGTGCGTGGTCACGCGCGGATCGATCTCGATGGCGACCTCGGCCTCCGGCAGGATCTCGAAGCGGTCGAGTACAGCCTGGTGCAGCTGGCGCATCTCCGCCGGTGTGTAGTAGGTGGGCGTGCCACCACCCCAGTGGTACTGGGCGACGCGCCGCCGGTGGGGCAGATGCTTGCACACCAGATCGAGCTCGCGTTGCAAGTACCCCAGGTATTCGAGGGCGCGTTCCCGTTTCTTCGTGATGATGACGTGGCAGCCGCAGAAGGTGCAGCGCTCGTGGCAGAAGGGCAGATGGAAGTAGAGCGATAGCGGTTCACTGCTGCGGGCATCCGCTGCGGCGAGCTTGCCCGCATAGTCCGCCTCCCCGACCCCGGCGTGGAACTCCACCGCCGTAGGGTACGAGGTGTAGCGCGGTCCGGGGCGGTCGAAACGGCGGATCAGCTCCGGCGTCAGCTCGGGCTCGGGAAGCGGTTGCTGGGGCTGGATGGATTTCATGGTCTCAGGGCGCAGTGCCCGTCACACACCTCCCTGCTCGAATATATCGGTGCCGCCGCCCAGTGACCAGCCCGCTCGCCCCCGCTCTTCCATCGCCTGGAAGCGCCGGGCCGGCGCCTTTTTCGAGGCAGGGACGAACGACCCCCTGCAGGCAAGGACCCGCGGGATTCAAGCCCGGCGCAAGAGGTAGTGGGCGATGAGCGGCCGGCTCTTGGAGTCCTTCACGTGCACGATTTCCTCTACTTCGAGGCCCAACTTCTCGAAGGTGGCGCTGAGAGCCTCGTCGGTATAGCGCCGGGTGAAGAGCATGGTGCGGATGCGGTGCTGCATTTTTTCTTCCTGG
>DASRJW010000064.1 GCA_035649275.1 Candidatus Krumholzibacteriia bacterium | reverse complement strand
GTCGAGGATCACGCTCTGCACCGGCAGACTGCGCGCCAGCTCCACGGTCTCCGGTGTGAGCGCCGACACCTCACGGAGTTGCCGCGAGAACACGTGCACCTCGTGGCCGTGCCGGTGCACCTGCACGCGCACACCATCCAGTTTCCATTCGGCGGCGGCTCGCCCGCCGAACTTCGCCAACGTCGCCTCGAGATCCTCGGCCTGTGCCGCCAGCATCGGCTCGACCGGCACGCCCGGACGCGGCGCGAAACGCTCGAGCGCTGCGGCGCCGTCGCGGGCGACTCTCTCCAGAACCTCGCCCAGCGAACCTGCGAACATGACCGCCCGCCGCAGTGCGTCCGGCTCGAGGGCGAAGGCATCGGCCACGGCCTCGAGCACGACGGCGCGCGAGGCACCTTGACGCAGCTCGCCCACGAAGAGCGCGCCCAGGAACTTGCGCTCCTCGGCGTCGAGAGGCGCGAACAGGCGCTGTAGGATTCCTTGACGCTTCTTGGCGGCCCCGGCTCCCTCGACGCGTTCCAGGGCCTCGAAGGCGGCGTGGACCTCGGCCAGCGTCGGAGAACTCTGCGGGGTCGACACGGGCGTCGTCACCGCCGCGAACAAGGGGAGGACATCGGGCGTCGCGAGCGCACGTTCCGCGGCGACGACCGCGCTCCAGCCCACGTTCAGGCTTGCTGGTAAGGTTTCTCCCGCCAGGAATGTGGCGGCGAGTCTGAGATCTCCGGGGTCGAGTCGCGCGAACAGCTCCCCGAGCCGGGCGCGCTTCTCGAGCCGGCCCGACGTCGCGCGCACGGCTTTCGACGTCGCCACAATGTCGGCGAGTCTCGCTGGCTCGGACACGATGCCCTCACTCTGCCATGGCGCCTCGAGGTTCAGGCGCCGTCCGAGCTCTCCATGGTAGCTTCAGAAGGCTGTACCCAATTGAAAGGGCCCCGCCGCTCGCGCAGCGGGGCCCTCGACGAAGGTCCAGTGTCGGTGGCGTTGGGTCTCCCTGTGGGGACCCGACCGCGCCACGGACGCTGAGCAGCTCCCTAAGACAGGGACGCCACCTCCACTGAGCCGCATCGATCAGAACTCACTGGATCACCTCCTCATGGGCGTGCCCATATCCGCGGGACCCAACCCGCCCGGCCCTTCGGGCGCCCGACCTTCAGGACCGTCGTGGACTCCCCCATGGGACCCACGCGACTCTCAGACTCCAGAATTCTAGCGCGCCCGACCGCCCCGGGTGAAGAGGGATCTCGGGCCCCGGGGATTCCGTGTAAACTCCAGTCTAGCTGGCGGTTGGGTCGCTCGTCGGCGCCCGCCGAAAAGGGCGGGCCGACCGAACTGCATCGAGGTCCGGTAGGTCCGCGAGGCTGCGCCCATGAACGGCGACTTGTCAGTCCTTCTCCTCACGGCGGTCAGCCTCGGTGTCGCCCACACGCTTCTCGGTCCCGACCACTACCTGCCCTTCATCTTCATGTCCCGAGCGCAGCACTGGTCACGCCGGCGCACACTGATCTTGACCTGCCTGTGTGGTCTGGGGCACGTGCTCGGCTCGGTCGTCTTGGGAGCCGCCGGCATCGCCCTCGGTGTCGTTCTCTCGCGCCTCGAATTCATCGAAGCCGCCCGCGGCCAGGTGGCCGCGTGGCTCATGATCGGCTTCGGTATCGCTTACACCGCCTGGGGACTGCGCCGCGCCTACCGGCACCGGCCGCACACCCATATCCACGCCCACCCTAGCGGGGTCATCCACCAGCACGAGCACCTGCACGAGGCGGAGCATGTCCACGTGCACGTTAACAACCATACCGACGCTCACGAAGGTAAGGACACGGCTCCCGCCACGACGGCCAGCATCACGCCCTGGATCCTGTTCACGATCTTCGTCTTCGGACCGTGCGAGGCGCTGATCCCGCTTCTGATGTACCCGATGGCGAAGGAGAGCCTGAGCGGCGCCGCACTGGTGACCGCGGCCTTCGCGGTGGCGACGATCGGGACGATGTGCGTCGTCGTCCTCGCCGGCCAGGAAGGGCTCGGGCGCCTGCGCCTCGCGGGATGGGAGCGCTACGCCCACGCTCTGGCGGGGATGGCCATCGCCTGCTGCGGCCTGACGATGCAGTTCCTCGGCCTGTGAACGCCCTCACGAGCGCGGACCGGACCTGGAGACCCGTATGCCCTGCCCGTCCGTGCGCGCCTCGGCCCGCTCCCACGTCAGACTCGCGGCAGCGTGATCCCCGCCTGGTGCATGTACTTGCCGGAGCGATCGGCGTAGGCGACCTCGCACTCTTCGTCGGCTTCGAAGAAGAGCACCTGCGCCAAGCCTTCGTGGCTGTAGATCTTGGCGGGGAGCGGCGTGGTGTTGGAGATCTCGAGCGTCAGCGTGCCTTCCCAGAGCGGTTCCAGCGGCGTGATGTTGCAGATGATGCCGCAGCGGGCGTAGCTGCTCTTGCCGATGCAGACACCGAGCACGTTGCGCGGGATCTTGAAGCTCTCGACACTGCGGGCGAGGGCGAAGGAGTTGGGGGGAATGATGCAGATGTCACCTTTGAAATCCACGAAGGAATCCTGGGAGAACTCCTTGGGATCGACGAGCGAGCTGCGGACGTTGGTGAACACCTTGTACTCGTCGGCGACGCGCAGGTCGTAGCCGTAGGACGAGAGCCCGAACGAGATGGTGCCGCGCTTCTTCCCGTCGTAGTCCACAAAAGGATCGATCATCTTGTGTTCGATGGACATCCGGCGGATCCATCGGTCGTTCTTGATGGCCACGTTCTGCTCCCGCGAGTGTCGGCCCTTGGGCCCGGGTGAGATGCATGCCTCTGTGCGGGCGCAGTATGCCGGGGCGCCTGCAGTGGATCAAGAGGCCCGGGGTGAGCGCACAGGGCGCATGCAGCTGGGCGCGCGCTGCGGGGCACGCGGCGACGAGGCACGTGCAACCGCGGCCCTGCTGGGCCTGGGTCACGAACCCGTAAAGATCCGGAGGGAGTAGCTGGAGAGCCGGTCCAGGAGGCCGAAGCGGAAGCCGAAGACGAGGGTCGGCACCGCGAGGAGAAGGATGAGCGCCGTGTGCAGGCGCGGCACGCGCACGGGCTCGGCGGGAGCTTCGCCCGGGTCATCCAAGTACATCGTCTTCACGATGCGCATGTAGTAGTAGAGCGACACCACGGAGTTCAAGATGCCGACGAAGGCGAGCCAGTAGAGGTCGCGCTCGATCACGGCCTTGAACAGGTAGACCTTGCCGACGAAACCGGCGAAGGGCGGGATCCCGGTGAGGGAGAACATGAAGAAGGCCATGGGCACCGCGAGCAGCGGCCTCCGCCAGCCGAGGCCGCGGTAGTGCTCGAAGTCCTCGCGCCGCGTCTCCGCGGAGTAGGCGATGACGACGAGGAACGCCCCCAGGTTCATGAGACCGTAGACGACGAGATAGAAGATGATCGCCTGGAAGCCGCTGTCCGTGAGCAGCACCGCTCCCATGAGCATGTAGCCTGCATGGGCGATGCTCGAGTAGGCCAGCATGCGCTTGACGTTGTTCTGCCGGAGAGCCGCCAGATTCCCCAGCGTCATCGTCACCGCCGAGAGCAGGCTGAGCAGGAAAGGCCAGTCGAGCCCCGCGAAGGGCACCCGCACGCCGTCCTGCGTGGTGGCCAGGCCGGAGGCGAAGAAGCGCAGCAGCACGGCGATGCCCGCCGCCTTCGGCCCCACGGAGAAGAACGCGGTCACCGGCGTCGAGGCGCCTTCGTAGACGTCCGGCGTCCAGCTGTGGAAGGGCACCATGGACATCTTGAAGCCGAAGCCGGCGAGGACGAACACCGTGGCCACGAGGAGTGGCCCGGTCGGCACGCCGCCGGCCAAGAGCGCCTGCCGCAGCTCGCCGAGCGCCAGCGTCCCGGTCATGCCGTAGAAGAGCGACATGCCGTAGACCATGGCGCCGCTCGCCGCGGCGCCGAAGAGTACGTACTTGAGCCCCGCCTCGCTCGACTTCGTGTCCCGCCGCAGCACGCTGGTGAGGAGATACGAAGGCAAGCTCGTCATCTCCAGCGCCAGATACATCATGAGCAGGTTGTTCGCGGTGGCGAGCAGGCACATGCCGATCACGGTGCCGAGCATCATCGCGTAGGACTCACCGTGATAGCGCTGGGAGAGCTCGCCGTACGGGTGCACGATGAGCACCACCACGAGCGTGACCGCGATGAAGAAGAGCTTGAAGAAGATGCCGAAGGGATCGAGGACGAGCATGCCCTCGAAGAGCGCCACGGGTTCCGTGCCCACCTGCAAGAGCGCGGCGACGAAGGCCGCGAGCAGACCGGCGCAGGCCACGGCGGCGTTCAAGCCTCGGCGCCGCCCGCCGGCGAGCATGTCGACCACGAGCAGCGCGACGATCGCGAGAGAGAGCACCGTCTCCGGCACGAAGTAGCGCAGGCTCTGCACGTTCGTCAGCGTCAATGCAGGCTCACCCTTCCAGCTTCCCAGACGAGATCGACCAGATGGTTCGTCGAAACCCGCAACAGGTCCAGCACGGGGTGCGGGTAGAAGCCGAGGACGATCACGAGAACCCCGAGCGGCACGAGGGTGAACGCCTCACGGCCGTTGATCTCGGGAAGCTCGGCGTAGCGCGGGTTCAACGGCCCCAGGAAGACGCGCTGCAGCGTCCACAGCATGTACGCCGCGCCCAGGATGATGCCCGTGGTGCAGACGATGGTGATGGCCGGGAAGGTCTGCCAGCCGCCGAGAAGGGTGAGGAGCTCGCTCACGAAGCTCGACAACCCTGGCAGCCCCAAGGCGGCAAAGAACGCCAGAGACGAGATGCTGCCGTACACCGGCATCCGGCTCATGAGGCCGCCGAAGCCGTCCAGCTCGCGATGGTGCGCCCGGTCGTAGAGAACGCCCACCAGGAGGAACAGCATGGCGGTGATCGTGCCGTGGTTGAACATCTGCAGGATCGCTCCGTTCATCCCCTGTGGCGTCCCCGAGGCCATGCCGAGCAAGACGAAGCCCATGTGGCTGATCGACGAGTACGCCACCAGCTTCTTGAAGTCGGTCTGCGCCATGGCGCAGAGCGCCCCGTAGACGATGTTGATCATGGCGATGACGGCCAGCGCGCCGGAGAACCATTGCGTGGCCTCCGGGAAGATGGGGAAGCTGATGCGCATCATGCCGTAGGTGCCCATCTTGAGCAGCACTCCCGCCAGGATCACGGAGACGGCCGTCGGCGCTTCCACGTGGGCGTCAGGCAGCCAGGTGTGGAACGGGAAGGTCGGCACCTTGATGGCGAAGCCGATGAAGAGGAGCACGAACATGAGCTTGGCGAAGCCGAGCGTCAGGCCGAAGAGCTGGACGGTTTGGCCCGTGTAGTCACCGCCCATGAGCTGCAGCAGGTTGAACGAGTGGCCCGACTTGAAGTACAGGGCGAGCATGGCGACGAGCATGAGAACGGAGCCGAACAGGGTGTAGAGGAAGAACTTGATGGCGGCGTAGATCTTGCGCGGCCCGCCCCAGATGCCGATGAGGAAATACATCGGCAGCAGCATGATCTCCCAGAAGATGTAGAAGAGGAAGAAGTCGAGGGACACGAAGGTCCCGAGCATCCCCACTTCCAGGAGCATGAACATGGTGAAGTAGCCCTTGAGGCCGCGGTCGATGCCCCAGGAGGCGAACATGCAGAGGAAGCAGAGGAGCGCCGTGAGCACCACCATGCTCACCGAGAGCCCATCGAGGCCCATGTAGTACTGGATGTGGAAGGCGCTGATCCATTCCTTCTGGATCACGTACTGGAAACCTGCCGGGTCGTTGACACCGGGGAGCGTGCGGTCGAAGGTGGCGTAGATGTAGAAGGAGAGCAGCAGCGCGGGCACCGTCCCGAGGACCGCGAGCCAGCGGATGAGGTTCTTCTTCTCGCTCGGCGTGAGCAGGATCGGGACGACGACCAGGAGTGGCGAGAACGTGAGCCAGCTCAGCATCGGTTCTCCTCAGAGGAAGCGCATGACCACGATGATCACGATGACGCCGCCGAACACGACGAGCACGTAGTTCTGGATGACGCCGGATTGCAGCCGGCTGACGCCGCTGCCGCCGGAACGGATCGCCGCCCCCAGCCCGTTGACCAGGCCGTCCACGACG
This sequence comes from Candidatus Krumholzibacteriia bacterium, assembly GCA_035649275.1. NCBI lineage: Bacteria > Candidatus Krumholzibacteriota > Candidatus Krumholzibacteriia > Candidatus Krumholzibacteriia bacterium. Next base: position 32,059 of record DASRJW010000064.1, on the reverse strand, counting down.
GTGCGGTCGATCGCTCCACCGAGCCAGGAGGCGGCCCGGGCGAGGTAGCCGGCGCCGTTCACGATGCCGTCCACGACATAGGCATCGAAGAAGGCGAAGACTCGCGATGCCGCCCGGATGCCTGCCACGACGGTGGCTTGGTAAATCTCGTCCACCCAGTACTTGTTGTAGAGCATGCGGTAGGCGCCCTGCGCTCGGGCTGCCAGCTTCCCGGGCAACGTCGTGTCCGTGACGTAGAAGCGGCGGGCGAGCGCGAAACCTGCGAGCGCGATGGCGACGGAGATCGCCATGAGCAGGTACTCGAGCGGCTCGGGGCCGTGCGCCACGGCGGACGCCCCGTGTGCCGCGGCAGCCGCCCCGGGCGCTGCGGCAGTTTCGAACACCGGCGCCAGGAAATGTTCGATGCGATTGCCGCCGCCGAGCGCCGCCGGGATGCCCACGCCACCACCGATGACGGCGAGCACGGCGAGAACGACGAGAGGCAGTGTCATGCTGCGCGGCGATTCGTGCAAATGCTGCTGGGTCTGGGGGTCGGCGCGGCAGCTGCCATGGAAGGTCGAGAAGAAGAGACGGAACATGTAGAACGAGGTGAGCCCTGCACCCAGGGCGCCCATGGCCCAAAGCACCGGGCTGCCCTGCGGACTCGACCAGGCCCGCCAGAGAATCTCGTCCTTGCTGAAGAAGCCGGAGAGCGGCGGCAACCCGGCGATGGCGCACGTCGCGAGCAGAAAAGTCCAGTGCGTCCGCGGCAGGAAGCGGCGCAGCCCACCCATCTTGCGGATGTCCTGCTCGTGGTGCATGGCGTGGATGACGCTGCCCGCACCCAGGAACAAGCAGGCCTTGAAGAAGGCGTGCGTCATCAGATGGAAGATGCCGGCACCATAGGCCGCGACACCCATGCCGAGGAACATGGTGCCGAGCTGGCTCACCGTGGAGTACGCCAGGACCTTCTTGATGTCGTTCTGCACCAGGGCGATGGTGGCGGCGAAGAGCGCCGTGACCGCCCCGATGACGGCCACGACCGTGAGCGTCACCGGCGCCATGCTGTAGAGGAAGGAGAGCCGCCCGATCATGTAGACGCCGGCCGTGACCATGGTGGCCGCGTGGATGAGGGCGGAGACCGGCGTCGGCCCTGCCATGGCGTCGGGCAACCAGACATAGAGAGGGATCTGCGCCGATTTTCCGGTGGCGCCGATGAAGAAGCAGAGGGTGACGAAGGTCACGAGATCGACGCCGAAGATGCGATCCCCCGCCAGCAACCCCACCACCTGGCGCAGGTTCGCGAAGTTCAGCGTCGCCACCTCGTGGCGCTGCAAGGCCCAGAACAGGGCGAAACCGCCGACGAGGAAGCCGCAGTCACCGATGCGGTTGACGATGAACGCCTTCATGCCCGCCTGCGCCTTCTGCAGATCGGTGAACCAGAAGCCGATGAGCAGGTACGAGCACAGCCCCACACCCTCCCAGCCGATGAACAGCATGAGCAGATTGTCGCCCATGACCAGGGTCAGCATGGCGAAGACGAAGAGGTTGAGGTAGGCGAAGTAGCGATAGTGGCCGGCGTCTTCACCCATGTAGCCGGTGGAGTAGACGTGGATGAGGAAGCTCACTCCCGTCACCACCAGGATCATCACCGCCGTGAGCGGGTCCACCATGAAAGCGAAGTCGGCCTGCAGGTCGCCGGCGGCGAACCAGGTCCACAGCTTGTCGGTCAGGAGGCGTGGCTCCGCCTGCAGGAGCTGGAGGAAGGCCGCCACCGAGAGGACGAAGGAGGCGAAGATGACGGCGCAGGCGCTCAGGGCCACCGGGCGCTTCCCCCAGCGGCGCTGCACCGGGCCGCCGAAGACACCGTGGAGCACCGCACCGAGGAGCGGGAAGAACGGGATCAGCCACAGGTATCCGGCCGTCGTCCCCTGCATGCCCTCGTGCACGCTCTCTTCTCCCCTGGTCTAGCGCCGCATGGAGTGCAGCTCGTCGGCGTTGATGCTGCTCCGGTGATGATAGATGGCGATGATGATGGCGAGTGCGATGGCCGCCTCCGCCGCCGCCAGGACGATGATGAAGATGCCGAAGATCTGGCCGTCGAAATGCGTGCGCCCGGGCAACCCCGTGCCGTAGCGCGAAAAGGCGACGAAGTTGAGCGCCGCCGCGTTCAGGAGCAGCTCGATCCCCATGAGGATGCTGATGGCGTTGCGTCGGCTCACCATGGCGATGATCCCGAGCGCCGCCAGCGCCGCGCTCAGGATCAGATAATGCTGGAGCCCGACGTTCACTCCTCCTGCACCTCCTTCTTCCCCACCACGACGGCGCCGATGAGGACCACGAGAAGCAGCACCGAGATCATCTCGAAGGGGAGCAGGTACTGCGACAGGAGCAGGTTGCCGATGGGGGCCGAGGTGGGCTGCACTTCCCGCGGTGCCTGCGGCCAGTCCACGGCGAAAACCGTCGCCGCGAGCGCGGCGAAGACGACGAGGCCGAGGGCGGCGGCACGACGGCGCTTGAAGCTCATGGCCTCGGCCTTCAGGTCATAGACCCTCTGGGTGAACATGACGCCGAAGAGGATGAGGACCAGGATGCCGCCGATGTACACCAGGACCTGGGTCACGGAGAGGAAGTCGGCGCCGAGCAAGGCATAGAGGCCGGCCACGCCGGCCAGGGTGAAGAGGAGCGAGAAGGCGGAATAAAGCAGGTTGCGGGCGAAGACCACCATCATAGCCGGCAAGAGCGCCATGCTTGCGAAGATCCAGAAGAAGACGTCCGCCGCGGTCATGCGTCGGTGGCCTCCGAGGTGGCGGCCTCGGGGCCCTTCTTGGCCTTCGCTTCCTTCGCCGCCTGCGCCTTGCGCTCCGCCGCCGCGGCCGCCGCCAGCACGTCGACGCGGCGCTGCTCGTCCACCAGGCGCAGGTGCATGTCGGTCAGATCCGGCGACGCGCCCTCGAACTCCTTGGTGAAGAAGATGGCTCCGGTCGGACAAGGTTCGACGCAGAGGGCGCAGTACATGCACTTGTAGAGATTGATGTCGAAGCGGACCGGATCCTTGACCTTCGGCGTCGGCTTGCCATCGAGACGCGACTCCACCAGGATCCTGTCGATCCGCACGTCCTCGATCTTGATGCAGTCGATGGGACAATAGCGCTCGCACAACAAGCAGGAGATGCAGATGTCGAGGTCCACCCAGAGGAAGCCGCGGTAGCGCTCCGGGATCAGGTCCAGCATCGGCCGGGACGTGCGGTCCGGGTACTGGGTGGTGATCGGCTGGCGCAGCATGTGCGAGAAGGTGACGGCCATGCCTTCGAAGATGGTCGTCGTGCTGCGCTTGATGTGGCCCAGATACTCCGCAATCACCGCCGGTGCCTCCCGTGGCCCAAGTTGTGCTCGTCGCGTTCCACAGACACCACCTTCACCTTCGCCCTCCACGCGCGCCTCACCGCCGTGGAGGTGACCTCACACGATCGGATTCAGGCGCACCTGCGCCCCCGACTCCCGCAGGTTGTAGCGCACCCGGAGCATGAAGCGCACACCTGCCGCCACGGCGATGAGGAAGAGCGCCAGGCGCACCGCGAGCGCCGCCGCTCCCTGCCGCGGCACGAAGGTCTCCCACACCGCCGTGCCCACCAGCACCACGAAGCCCATGGGGACGAGATACTTCCAGCAGAGTTCCATCATCTGATCCACGCGCACCCGGGGCAGGGTCCAGCGGATCCAGATGATCACGAACATCCAGAAGAAGGATTTGCAGACGAAGCAGAGCACCTGCACCAGGGTGCGCCCGCCGTCCGGCACGAAGCTCGGCACCTGCCAGCCGCCCAGGAAGGCCAAGGTCGCCACCGCGGCGATCACATACAGCTCGGCCCACTCGGCCAGGAAGAAGAAGGCGAAGCGCATGCCGCTGTACTCGGTGTTGTAACCGGCCACGAGCTCCGACTCCCCTTCCGGCAGATCGAAGGGCGTGCGGTTGCTCTCGGCGAGAGCGGCGATGAAGTAAATGAAGAAGGCGATGAACAAGAATGGGGTACGGAACAGGTTCCAGTCCCAGGGCAGCCAGCCCTGCTCGCGGATGATGCCCTGCGTGCTCATGGTGCCACTGGCGAGGACGACGGCGAGCAGAGCCATGCCGGAGGGGATCTCGTAGCTCACGATCTGGTTGGCCGAGCGCATGCCGCCGAGGAGGGCCCATTTGTTGTTCGACGCCCAGCCGGCCATGATGATGCCGACGGCGATGAACGCCGTCACCGCCACCAGGTAGAAGAGGCCGACGTTGAGATCGGCGACGATCAGCTTCTCGGCGAAGGGCAGCACGGCGAAGGTGCCGAACATGCCCATGAACACCAGATAGGGCGCGATCTTGAACAGGATGGGATCGGCGTCCCGGGGGATCAGGTCTTCCTTGAGCAGGCACTTGAGGCCGTCGGCGATCCACTGCAGGATGCCCTGAGGGCCGACGCGGTTCGGCCCCACCCGTGACTGTATGCGTGCCGCGATGCGGCGCTCGATGAAGCTGGTGAAACCGGCGAGCGGCGCCACCCAGAGGAGGAGGATCAGGGAGGCGAAGACGAGCATGCCGGCGGCGTAGAGCAGCGCCACCTGCCAGTCCGTCTGGATCCCCCAGCGGGCGATGAGGCTGTCCAGGTACTGCTGCATGGGCCCGTCCTCAGCGGTCGATCTCGGGGGCCACGACGTCGAAGCTGGCGATCAGGGCCACCAGATCGGCGATGAGGATCCCCGGCGCCACGTGCTCCACCATGCCCATGGCGGTGAAGGAGCCTGTCCGCGCCCGGTAGCGCCAGGGCTTGTCGCTGCCGTCGCTCACCACGTAGATGCCCATCTCGCCGCGCGGCGCCTCGGTGCGCACGTAGCACTCGTTGGGCTTCACCTTGAAGTTCTTCGGCTTCGGCACCGGGTCCTCGCCCGCCGTCTCCGGCAGCTTGGCCACGCACTGGCGCACGATCTTCAAAGCCTGGCGCATTTCCTCGACGCGGACGACGAAGCGGTTGTAGCTGTCCCCCACCACGCCGAGGCCATCGACACCCACGGGAATGTCGAACTTCATCTCGCTGTAGAGGGCGTAGGGCACGTCCCGGCGCAGGTCGAAGTCGACACCGCTGGCGCGCAGGTTGGGGCCGGAGAGGCCGAAGTCGATAGCGTCCGCCGCGCTGATGGTGACCACGCGGGCGAGACGTTCTACGAAAATGTGGTTCTTGGTGATCAGCCGATCCCACTCGTCCAGGACCTTGTCGTAGCTGTCGCAGTACTTGCGCACCTTCTTGTCCCAGCCCTCGGGCATGTCCCAGCCGACGCCGCCGATGCGGTGGTAGTTGAAGGTGAGACGGGCGCCGCAGATTTCTTCCAGCAGGTCGTTGACCCGCTCCCGTTCGCGCAGCGCGTAGGGGAAGGGCGTCACCGCGCCGACGTCCATGGCCATGGTGCCGACCGCGATCAGGTGGCTCGAGATCCGTCCCAGCTCGGCGGTGATCATGCGGAGCAGCTCGGCGCGGCGGGAGCAGGCGATGCCCGCCAGCTTCTCCACCGCCAGGGCGTAGGCGTGGTTGGCGTTCATCGCCGCCACGTAGTCCACCCGGTCGGTGTAGGGCATGAAGCCGTTGTAGGTGCAGCGCTCGGCGATCTTCTCGATGGAGCGGTGCAGGTAGCCGACATCGGGCTTGCACTGGGAGATGACCTCGCCGTCGGTGTGGAGGATGAAGCGGATCACCCCATGGGTGCTGGGGTGCTGCGGCCCCATGTTGAGCTCCATCTCCTGCGTCTGCAGCGTCGCCATGGCTCCGTGGCACCTCCTCTAGAGGTTGTAGTCCCGGGTGTTGTCGATGCCGCCGTAGTGCGTCGGGAAGACGTAGTCCTTGCGCAGCGGGTGCCCCTCCCAGTCCTCCGGGAGGAGCAGGCGGCGGAGATCGGGATGGCCGTCGAAGCGGACGCCGAAGAGATCGAAGGCCTCGCGCTCGAACCAGTTCGCCCCGCGCCAGACTGGGGTCACCGTCTGCGTCGCCGGCTCCGCCTTCGGCACTTCCACCTTGAGCACGGCGCTGTGGCGGAGCGCATACGAATACAGATGGTAGACGACGAGGATGGACTCCTTGGCGTCCACCCCGCTCAGGTTGCTCAAGAAGTCGAAGCGGAGCTCCGGATCCTCCTTGCACACCCGCGCCACCGCGGCGATGGCGCCGGGCCGCACGGCGATCCAGGGATCCGTGCACTCGGTGTGCAGGTCGCCCACTCCGTCCGGGAGGCAGGCCTGCAGCCTCTGGTGGATCTCCTCGGCCTTCATCGCGGCCACCGTCAGGGGTTGCGGGTGAGGTAGCGCTCGCGGTGGATCTTGTCCTGGATCTCGAGGACGCCCTCGGTGAGCGCCTCGGGCCGCGGCGGGCAACCGGGGACATAGAGGTCCACCGGGATGACCTTGTCCACGCCGCGCAGCACCGAGTAGGCCAGGTCGAAGAGGCCCCCGCAGTTGGCGCAGCTGCCCATGGAGATGACGTATTTGGGGTGCGGCATCTGCTCGTAGAGCAGCTTCACCCGCGAGGCCATCTTCAGGGTGACTGTGCCGGCCACGATCATGAGGTCCGCTTGCCGCGGCGTGGCCCGCGGCACCGAGCCGAAGCGGTCGAGGTCGGCCCGCGGCCCGCCGGTCTGCATGAGCTCAATGCCGCAGCAGGCGAGGCCGAAGAGGAGATACCAGAGCGACGAAGCCCGACCCCAGTTGATGAGCTTGTCCACGTTCGTGGTGACGAAGGTGGCGGGGAGTTCGTTGTAGAGCGTCATGACGACATACCGCCCTTCGCCACGGCCTTGTTCCAGCGTAGATCCCCTTTGGACCAGACATAGATCAGGCCGACGAATAGGATGAGAACGAAGACCAGGACTTCGACGAGGGCGAGGGCGCCCCGCCCCGTCTCCACCCAGTTCCGGAAGACGGCGGCGACGGGGAACATGAAGGCGATCTCGACGTCGAAGATCACGAAGACGATGGCCACGAGGTAGAAGCGGAAGTTGAACTGGATCCAGGCATTGCCCACGGGCTTTTCGCCGCACTCGTAGGGGATGTCCTTGTGCACTTCCGGGATGCGCGGCCGGATGAAGCGCCCGGCGAGCATGACCGCCGTCGCGAAGGCGATGGCCAGGGCGAGGAAGACCAGCACGTTGGCGAAATCGAAGAGCATGGTGGCCTCCCCCGCCGGCGCATCCTCTTGTGTCTCAAGAGGATTCAGGGCCGCGTCCCAGGTCTGCCACCCTCGAATATACGGGCTCCAGGAGCGGGGCTACAACCGATGCCCAGGCCGTGGGCCGGTCATCCACAATGTTATCCACAGAGGGGCTATGAGGTATCCTCCACAACCACAACATATAGTAGCTTTTTGCGGCAAAAGCACTACAGGTAGAGAAATCTGCTTGACCGATCCAGGGGCCGGACCTAGAGTCCGGCCAGCAAGCTTGCCAGTCGGTGCGAGCCGGGACGACGGGACCTGCAGACGACAGCAACGCAACATCATTAAAATCAGCAAGTTGCGTCTTCCGTAGAGTGCCGCACCAAATTCTCTTCGAACTTCCTGACGGCGTGACGCCGGCCCGGAGGGGTACAACCTCTACGGGAGCCGGGTTGCGGCCGTTTTCCGGGCCAAACCTCCGGGAGGCCGGAGGCTTCGCCTGGAGCCTCTCGCTCGTCCGCCCAGAATCTCGGGTGGCCGAATCGGAGGCGCGAGGACAACAGGAGGACTCGTCAGACTCCGTGGCGGTAGTGGTGCACGCGGAGGCGGAGAGCTGCCGAGCCCGTCGCGCTCGAGAGCGTAAGGAGATGTTCCCATGGCGATCGTTCACAACGAGAACGCGACGACGCGCGTGGCCCCCGGCCAGGGAGGGCAGAGCCGCATCTTGAAGGACGGACGCGGTCCGAGCCCGCTGCGCATGCATCGTCGCTTCACCCGGCCCGACGTGCACCCCTATGACGAGGTGGCGTGGGAAATGCGCGCCGCCAGCATCCAGAACGAGAAGGGCGAGGTCATCTTCGAGCAGACCGACGTCGAAATACCGGCGGCCTGGTCGCAGATGGCCACGAACGTCGTGGTTTCCAAGTACTTCCACGGCAGCGTCGGCTCCCCGGAGCGGGAGCGCAGCGTCAAGCAGCTCATCGGCCGGGTGGCCACCACCATGGCTCGCTGGGGACTCGCCGACGGCTACTTCGCCAGCCCCAACGACGCCCGCGTCTTCGAGGAAGAGCTCACCCACATCCTGCTCACCCAGAAGGTGAGCTTCAACTCGCCGGTGTGGTTCAACGTCGGCGTCGAGGCGAAGCCGCAGTGCTCTGCCTGCTTCATCAACTCCGTCGACGACACCATGGACTCCATCCTGACGCTCGCCAAGACCGAGGGCATGCTCTTCAAGTACGGCTCCGGCACGGGGACCAACTTCTCCAGCTTGCGGTCGTCGAAGGAGAAGCTCTCCACCGGCGGCCAGCCCTCGGGCCCGGTGAGCTTCATGAAGGGCTACGACGCCTTCGCCGGCGTCATCCGCTCCGGCGGCCGCACCCGCCGCGCCGCCAAGATGGTGATCTTGAACGCCGATCACCCGGACATCCTCGAGTTCATCCGCTGCAAGGCCGATGAGGAGCGGAAGGCCTGGGCCCTCATCGACACGGGCTACGACAGCTCGTTCAACGGCGAAGCCTACGCCTCCATCTTCTTCCAGAACTCGAACAACAGTGTGCGCGTCACCGACGATTTCATGCGCGCCGTGGAAAACGACCTGGAGTGGCAGACGCGGATGGTCACCACCGGCGAGGTCTGCGCCTCGCACCGCGCCCGGCAGCTCATGGAAGAGATCGTCGCTTCCGCCTGGCTCTGCGGCGACCCGGGAATGCAGTTCGACACCACGGTGAACGACTGGAATCCGTGTATCCGCTCGGCCCGGATCAACGCTTCGAATCCGTGCTCGGAGTACATGTTCCTCGACGACTCGGCTTGCAACCTGGCCTCCATCAACCTGATGAAGTTCCGCCGCGCCGACGGCAGCTTCGACGTCGAGTCCTTCTGCCACACCGTGGACGTGGTGATCACGGCAATGGAGATCGTGATAGACAACTCGAGCTATCCGACGGCGGCCATCGAGCGCAACAGCCACGCTTTCCGCCCCCTGGGCCTCGGCTACGCCAACCTGGGCGCCTACCTCATGTCCAACGGCCTGCCCTACGACAGCGACGGCGCCCGGGCCGTGACTGGAGCGCTGACGGCATTGATCTGCGGCCGCGCCTACCGGCGCTCCGCCGAGATGGCCGAGGCCATGGGGCCGTTCCAGTACTTCGCCGACAACCGCGACTGCTTCCTGCGGGTGATGCGCAAGCACGCCTGGGCGGTGGACGGCATCGACGCGCGCCATGTCGAGCCCGAGCTGCTGCACGGCGCCCGGGTCGCTTGGGACGAAGCCATCGCCCTCGGCGAGTACGCGGGTTTCCGCAACGCCCAGGCCACGGTGCTCGCTCCCACCGGCACCATCGCTTTCATGATGGACTGCGACACCACCGGCATCGAGCCGGACATCGCCCTGGTGAAGTACAAGAAGCTCGTGGGCGGCGGCATGTTGAAGATCGTCAACAACACGGTGCCGCTGGCGCTGCGGAAGCTGGGGTACTCCGAGGCGGCCATGCAGGAGATCGTGGACTACATCGACAGCCACGACACTATCGAGGGCGCCCCGGGCCTGCGCGAAGAGCACCTGCCGGTGTTCGACTGCGCCTTCCGCCCGGCGCAAGGCGAGCGCTCCATCCACTACACCGGCCACGTGCGCATGATGGCGGCGGCCCAGCCGTTCCTCTCCGGCGCCATTTCCAAGACGGTGAACATGCCGACCGAAGCCACGCCGGAGGAGATGGCGTCGGTGTACATGCAGGCCTGGAAGATGGGGCTCAAGGCCATCGCCGTCTATCGCGATGGCTGCAAGCGCACCCAGCCGCTCAACACCAGCTTGGACGAAGCCGGGCAACCGGCGGCGGTGCAGAACAAGGCGGTGCGCCGGCGGCTGCCCGACGAGCGGCAGGCGCTCACGCACAAGTTCTCCATCGACGGGCACGAGGGCTACATCACCGTCGGCATGTACGACGACGGCAAGCCCGGGGAAATCTTCATCACCATGGCGAAGTCCGGCTCGGTCGTGAGCGGGCTCATGGACTCTTTCGCCACCTCGGTGTCCCTGGCGCTGCAGTACGGCGTGCCGCTGGAGGCGCTGGTGCGCAAGTTCGTGCACATCCGCTTCGAGCCGGCAGGGCGCACCAACAACGCCCACATCCCGATGGCCAAGTCGATCATGGACTACATCTTCCGCTGGATGGCGCTGCGTTTCCTGCCGGAGCTCGCCGACGAGGTGAACTCGGCGCACAAGCCGGTGGCGGAAGAACCGGCGGTGGAGAGCACGACCGTGGCTGCCGGCGGGCCGCGACCGACGCCGCGGCGGAATGGCGGCGTGACGCCGGTTCGACCGGATCTGACCTGGCACGAACGGCAAGTGTTCCAGCAGCAGTCGGATGCGCCCGCATGCAGCGAGTGCGGCTCGATCATGGTGCGCAACGGCTCCTGCTACAAGTGCTTGAACTGCGGGGTCACGAGCGGCTGCAGCTGAGCCGCCGGGATCCGCGTGGCGCCGCCTGGGGAAGCTGGTGGTTTTCCAGGCGGGTGTGTTGGGGGCCGGGGCCGCCTTGCGCGGGGCCGGCGGGGTTGTTACCCTCGGGAACCTCGAGGGCGACAGGGGCCTTTCGAACGGGGGGCGACGGATGTCACTGGTGGCGTTCACACCCCGGGCAGAGCAGAGCTTGCTGGACATCCTCGGCAATGCTCAGCGCTTGGAAGAGAGCCTCCTGGTCGTGGACATGCACGACGGCACGGTACAGCTCGTGATCAAGAGCGCCGGGGAGCTCGAAGAGCTGCAGCGCGACGTCGACCTGGTGGGACCCTTCCGGGTGCCCATCGCGGGCCAGGAAACCACGCTGTTCGTGCGCGAGAGTGAGCCCGCGCCGAACGGCACCTACGAGCTCGACTACTGCGCCGTCGGCGGTCAGCCCTGCTTCCAGGTGCGGCCTGCCGCGGACTAGAACGACAGCCGACCGTTCCTTCTTACTCGACGAGGCCCGGCGTTCCCGTTGCCGGGCTTCGTCGTCTTCCGGACCGGCGCCGATGAACCGCGAGCGCGTGATCCTGCACGTGGACATGGATGCCTTCTACGCCGCGGTCGAGGTGCGCGAGAACCCCGCTCTCGCCGGCAAGCCGCTCATCATCGGCCATCGGGGCCGGCGCGGCGTGGTCTCCACCTGTTCGTACGAAGCGCGGCGCTTCGGCGTGCATTCGGCCATGCCGTCCGTCACCGCCGAGCGGTTGTGTCCGCAAGCGGTGTGGCTGCCGGGGCGGATGGATCTCTACGTCGAGGTGTCGCGGGCGCTGCGTACGGTGTTCGACGCCTTCACACCCACCGTCGAGCCGCTCTCCATCGACGAAGCGTTCCTCGATCTCACCGGCGCCGCTGCCGACTTGGAAGACGGCCGGCAGACGGCACAGGCCCTCAAGGAGCGCCTCCTCGCCGCGCAGCGCCTCACGGCTTCGGTGGGCGTGGCGCCGAACAAGTTCCTGGCCAAGATCGCTTCCGATTTGGAGAAGCCCGATGGGCTCGTGGTCATCGGGCCGCGGGACATCGCCTCGATGCTCTGGCCGCTGCCGGTGGAGCGCCTCTGGGGCGTGGGGCCCAAGACGGCGGCGCGGCTGCGACAGCGCGGCATCCGCAGCGTGGGCGACGTCGCCGCTTTGCCCGAATCGGTGTTGGCGCTGCAGGTGGGGAGCGGGATGGCGGGACACTTGCTCGCTCTCGCCCACGGGCGGGACGAGCGCCCGGTGGAAGCCGGGCGCGAGGCGAAGTCGCTCTCCGAGGAGCGCACCTACGCCACCGACCTCACGGCGCCCGATGACATCGATCGCGCCTTGCTACAGCGCGCCGAGGGCGTGAGCCAGGAGCTGCGCCGGCAAGCTCTCGTGGCACGGACGGTGCATCTCAAGGTGCGAAGCGGCGACTTCACGACCTGGACACGCGCTGCGACGCTCACGGCACCGACGGATCTGGCCGAGGTGATCGTGGGGGCGGCGCGCACACTGTTCGCCGAGCGCATCGATCTCGGCGGCCGTGGCGTGCGTTTGCTTGGCATCGGCGTGAGCGGCCTCGTCCCTGCCGGCGGCGAACAGTCCTCGCTCTTTGCCGACGCGACGCTGGAGCGCGCCCGCCGCGCTGCCCGCGCCGCCGACGCGCTGCGCGAACGGCTCGGGCCCGAGGCCGTGGTGCGAGCGCGGCTGCTGCGCCCGTCCCGGGGCGATGAGGACGAAGACGGCGAGACCTCTCCGCCCGAAGCTTCGAGCCCGCCCACGGTGGACTGAAGGAGCCCGATGATCGTCTGCAAGTTCGGAGGAACTTCCGTCGAGGACGCCGGCGCACTCCGGCGCCTGCACACCATCGTCGCCGACCGGGTGGCGGAGAAACCGCTGGTGGTCGTTTCGGCGCTGGCGGGAATTTCGGATCTCCTGGTCTCGACGTTCGAAGACGGCGCGGACAATGAACCTCGACTCGACGGTCGAGCTGCATCGACACAGACGCAATCCATCGAATCGTCCCCGGGGCCCACTGCCTACGAAGCTCTTGCGACCCGCCACTTCGACCTCATGTGCGAGGTGGCCGGCGCTGAAGCCTGCCATCGTCTCGATCCGTGGCTCGAGGCGTTACGTGCCGGCCCGCGCCGCGGCAGTGCCCAGGGGCAGGCGGAATGGCTGGCGCTCGGTGAGCTCCTTGCCTCCGCCATCGTCACCGCGGCGCTGGAGGCGTGGGGGCTCCGGGCGACCTGGTTCGACGTGCGGAGCGTGATGCGGACACGTGGGGAGAATCCAATTCAGGATAGGCCCGACCGCGAAGTGCTCCAGCGCCTCGTCGACCGCCATCTGCGGCACTCGATCGAGGCCGGCGGCATCGTCGTGACCCAAGGGTTCATCGGCTGTGACGCCGGCGGGCGGACGACGCTGCTCGGTCGCGGCGGTTCCGATTTCAGCGCCTCGCTCCTGGGCGCGGCGCTGCAGGCCGAGCGCCTCGAGATCTGGACCGACGTCGACGGGATCATGACCGCGCCGCCGCGCCTGGTGCCGGGAGCGCGGCGGCTCCGCGTTCTCTCCTTCGACGAGGCGGCGGAGCTCGCCTACTTCGGCGCCAAGGTGCTGCACCCGGCCACGCTCCACCCGGCGCAAGAAGCCGCCATCCCCGTGCTGGTGGCGAACTCCCGGCGTCCGAAAACCGCGCCAGGAACACCGGGAACCCTCATCCTGCCCGACACCACGGCGTACCACGACGAGCGCGCTGTGGTGAGGTCGGTGGCGGTAAAGCACGGCGTCACCGTGGTCACGGTGCATTCGACGCGCATGCTCATGGCGCACGGCTTCCTGGAGCGCATCTTCGCCGTCTTCGCCAAGCACTCGACACCGGTGGATCTGGTGTCGACGGCAGAGGTCAGCGTCTCGCTCACGGTGGACGACCCTCGATCGCTGCAGGCGATCGTGGACGAGCTGCGCGCCATCGCCCGCGTCGAGGTAGCGCCGGAGATGGCCATCATCTGCGTGGTGGGCGACGGCATGCGCCGCGCGCGAGGGATCGCCGCGCGTCTCTTCCGCGCCGTGGGGAGCACGGAAGTGCGCATGATCAGTCAGGGCGCCTCCGAGATCAACGTGAGCCTCGTCGTGGCCGACGCCGAGGCGGACGACGTCGTCCGCCGGCTGCACGAGGAATTCTTCCAGGGCAACTTGCCGCGCGCCGTCTTCGGCGAGTCCTTCGCGGACCTGGAGACGGCGCCGTCCTTACCTGCGTCACCCCCATCGCCGCACCGTCTCGCCCGGGTGGCGGCCGATCTCGCCGCGAAGCACGGAACTCCCTTCTACGTTTACGAGCTCGATCGTGTCGAAGCGCAGATCCAGAGACTCCGCACCGCCCTCGACCACTCCCGAGCGCGCCTCGCCTACGCGTGCAAGGCCAACTTCCACCCGGCGCTCTTCTTCCTGATGCGCGACCAGGGCGTCGGCATCGACGCCGTCTCGCCCATGGAGGTGGAACGGGCGCTACAGTGCGGCATCCCTGCGGACCAGGTGCTCTTCACCGCCAACAATGTCTCGGTCGAGACCTTGCTCGCCGTACACGACCAGGGTGTGCGCGTCAACCTGGGGTCGCTCTCCGATGTTCGCCGCTTCGCTGCGCACCGCGCCGGCACGGAGGTGTTCCTTCGCACCAACCCCGGGATCGGCGCCGGCCACCATGCCCACGTCGTCACCGGCGGCATGGATTCGAAGTTCGGCATCCTGGCGGAGGATTTGCAGGAGGCGCGGGAGATCCTCGCGGCCCGCGACATCCGCGTCGTCGGCCTGCACGCGCACATCGGCTCCGGCAGTCTCGATGCGGCACCACACCTGGAAGCGGCGCGGCGGCTGGTGGCGGCGGCCACGGCGTTTCCGCACCTGCGCTCTCTCAACGTGGGCGGCGGTCTCGGTGTCCCCTACCGGCGCGGCGAGCCCGAGTTCGCCCTGGAGAGCTACGGCGCCGGCCTGCGGGAGATGCTGCAATCGCTCGAGGCGGCGCTCGGACGCACGCTCGAGCTCTGGGTCGAGCCCGGGCGATTCCTCGTGGCGCAAGCCGGCACGCTGGTGGCGCGCGTCACCTGTCGCAAGGAAACGGCCGGGCACATCTACGTGGGCCTCGATTCGGGAATGAACCACCTGGTGCGGCCGGCGCTGTACGGGGCTTATCACGCCATCCGCAATCTCAGCGCTCCCGGGGCGCCGCTCGAATCGGTCGACGTCGTGGGCAACATCTGCGAATCCGCCGATGTCTTCGCCATGAGCCGCCCCCTGCCCTCGCCGCAGGAAGGGCACTTGCTCGCCATCGAGAACGCCGGCGCCTACGGCTTCGCCATGGCCTCGCACTACAATCTCTGGCCGCTGCCGCGGGAGTTCGTCTTGCGCGACGGCGCGGTGATCGACGTCTGAACGACTCCTGGCGGCGCCGCCTTTGTGCGCCGCGCTCTGAGTTTCGCGGGGTCGCTTCAGCGCCCGAGCCGTTCGGCGAGCACTTCGACGCCGCGGGCCACGACTTCCGGCGCCGCCGAGGTGAAGCAGAGACGCACGTGGTGCGGATAGGGCCCGAAGCTGGGGCCGGGGGCGACGAAGAGGCCGCGGTCGGCGCAATCGTCGAGGAAGCCTGGGAGGCCGCGCTCGTCCAGCTGCCGGCTCACGTCGAGGAAGAGGAAGGTGCTGCCCTGCGGTGGCGGTTCTCCGAGACGCGCCGCAGCGCGCCGTCCCATGTCCTCGTAGAGCGGTTTGACCCGGGCGATCCAGTCGTCGCCGCGGCCGTCGAGGGCGCGGCAGGCGGCGAGTTGCGACGCCGTCGGCGTCGAGTAGAAGGAGTGGGTGCTCACCTTGCACATCTCGCGCACCACCTCCCGCGGACCGACCACGTAACCGCAGCGGTTCCCCGCCATCCCGAAGGCCTTGGAGAACGAATGCACCGAGAGCGTGTGTTCGGGAGCGAGCTGCCGGCAGTAGACATGCTCGCCGTCGTAGACATAGTCCTCGTAGACCTCGTCGGCGAGGATCCAGAGGTTCTCGCTCGCCGCCCAACGCAGCAGCGCTTCGAGCCACGCAGCCGGGATGACCCGGCCCGTCGGATTGTTCGGCGTGCTGACGTAGAGAGCCACGGTCCGCGGCGTGAGCCGCCGGCGCACCGTCTCCACCGCCGAAGCCGGCGTGTCGGCGACGCCGAGGAAGGGCACCTCGACCGGCGTGCCATGCAGACAGCGCACCATCCCTTGGATGAGCGGCCAGTACGGTGCCAGGATCAGCACTTCGTCGCCGGGGTCGAGGAGAGCGCCGAGAACCGCGCCGAGTCCACCGGTGGCGCCGCCGGTCACGAGCACGTTGCCGCGCTCGGTGGGCACGCCGCTCCGCCTTCGGGTGCGCTCGACGATGGCGTCGATGAGCGCCGGCATCCCCTGCGGCTCCGCGTAGCGATGCATGCCGGGATGTTCTTCCACGCGCAGGTCCTGCATGCGGCAGCCGGTCGCCGGCTCGAGCCAGGTGTCGCCGACATGCAAGGGATAGATTTCGCCCTGATGCGTGGCCATGCGCGCCGCGAGGGCGGAGTATACTGAGCCGCCGATGCCCGCCAGAGCCGGCGCGACCTGGGGATGACGCGGCATGATGCCTCCGACCTGAGGGTAGCATGAGCGCCTCGCCTGACAAGATCCTCGCCCTCGTGCCGGCGTACAACGAGGGCGCCCGCGTCCGCGGCGTCGTCGAGGGCGCGCGCCGGCACTTGCCCGTGCTCGTCGTCGACGACGGCTCCACCGACGACACCGCCGCCCACGCCGAAGCCGCCGGTGCCCAGCTCTACCGGCGGCCCCAGAACGGCGGCAAAGGCATGGGACTCCGCGACGGCTTCCGCTATGCCCTCGACCACGGCTACGACGCGGTGCTGACCCTCGACGCCGACGGCCAGCACGATCCGGCGGAGATCCCGGCTTTTCTGCAACGCTATCGAGAGCGTGGCGCCGATCTCATCATCGGCAGCCGCGACTTCCGCCACATGCCCCCGGTGCGGCGCTTCGCCAACTCCGTGGGCCGGCACGTCTTCTCCTGGGCAATCGGCCAGCACGTTCCCGACAACCAATCGGGGTACCGGCTGCTGCGCGGCCGACTCATGGAGGCGCTGCTGCAGAGCCAAGAAGCCGGCTTCGAATTCGAGGTGGAGATGATCGTGGTCTGCGTGCGCCGCGGCTTCGTCCTCGACTGGGTCCCCATCCGCACCATCTACGCCGGCGAGAAGAGCCACATCCGCCGGGGGCACCACGTGAAACATTTCTTTCGCGTCGTCTGGCAGACGCATCGGGCCACGCGGTCCGCTCGCCCGTGAAACCTGCCACGCTCCTCCTCGCCGCTTTCCTGGCGGTGCTGGCGTCGACGCTCCTGCTGCGCTGGCTCAACCTCCGTCACCTGCGCCGTCACGGCAGCCACGTGCCTCCCGAGCTCGAGGGCGTCGTGGAGCCCGAGCGTCTCGAGCGCATCGCGCGCTACACCGTCGAACGGTCCCGCCTCGGTACGGTGGAGCTCGCGGTGGAGAACATCGTGCTGGGAATCTTCCTCTTCGGAGGCGGCCTCGGTGCCTTCGACGGCTGGGTGGCCGCGCACGCACCTTCCTTCCTGGGCGGCGGGATGTTGTTCTTCTTCCTCCTCTTCCTCGCAGCGAGCGTGCTGCGGATCCCCTTCGAACTGGTCGAGCATTTCCAGGTGGAGAAGCGCTTCGGCTTCAATCGGATGAGCACCCGGCTGTGGCTGAGTGATCAGGTGAAGAGCCTGCTCCTCGGTCTCGCGATCGGTGGCCTGCTGGTCGGTGGCGCCCTCGTCCTCGTGCGCTGGAGCCCCACCTGGTGGTGGCTCTGGGTGTGGACCTTCTTCCTCGTGGTGAGTGTTTTCCTCCTCTACCTCTCGCCAGTCCTCATCGAGCCGCTCTTCTTCAAGTTCGAGCCGCTCCGAGTCGCTGGGCTGGAGGACGCCATCCGCGAGCTCCTCGGACGCGCCGGGCTCGTGGCGCGCCGCGTCTTCCAGGTGGATGCGTCAAGGCGCAGCACGCACTCGAACGCCTATTTCACCGGCCTCGGGAGGGTGAAGCGGATCGTCCTCTTCGACACCTTATTGCAACAGATGGAGCCCGCCGAGATCCTGGCGGTACTGGCGCACGAGGCCGGCCACTGGAAGCTGCGACACGTGCTGCAGCGCCTCGTCGTGACCGAGGCACTGGTGCTCGCGGTTCTCTACGCCGCTTGGCTCAGTCTCGGTGCGGAATGGATCCCTGCTCTCGTGGGCTTGGAGCAGGCTTCCTTCTATTCCCGTGCACTGCTTCTCGCTGTCCTCGGCTCGCTCCTCGCTTTCCCTCTGACGCCGCTCGGGAGCGCCCTCTCCCGCCGCCACGAATGGCAGGCCGATCGTTTCGCCGTCGCTCTCACGAGGCAGCCGCAGGACCTCGCCTCCGCCCTCGCCAAGCTGGCGCGGGAGAACTTGCAGAACCTGCACCCACACCCGCTCTACGCGACCTTCTATTTCTCCCACCCGCCGGTGGTGGAGCGCCTCCGACGGCTGCAGGCGACGTCCTAGACCGTTTCGAGTGGCACGTCGTGATCGGGGCAGGGGAAGGCGTCGTCGAGCTCGCGCAGGTCCTCGGCGCCGAGGACCATGTCCGCCGCCGCAGCATTTTCGCGCACGTACTCGGTTGTTGCGGACTTGACGATGGTGACCACGCCGGGGAGACGGAGCGTCCAGGCGATGGCGATCTGCGCCGGACTGACGCCGTGGCGTTGCGCCACCTGCACGAGAGCGCGCTTCCGCACCAGCCGCCCCTGATCGAGGGGCGTGTAAGCCATGATGGCGATGCCGCGCTCGACGCACCAGGGCAGCAGGTTGCGCTCGATGCCACGGCGATGGAGGTTGTAGAACACCTGATTGACGGCCACGCCAGCGCCTTCGGGCACTGCCTCGACCGCTCGCATCCAGTCCATGTCGAAGTTGCTGACGCCGTAATGGCGGATCTTGCCCTGGCGTTGCAGGAGCGCGAATGCCTCCAGGGTGTCCTCCAGCGGATGCGAGCCCTCCCAGTGCAGCAAGTAGAGATCGATCCAGTCGGTCTGCAAGCGGCGCAAGCTGGCCTCTGCAGCTGCCATCGTGCCGCGTCGAGAGGCGTTGCTCGGGAGCACCTTGGTCACGAGGAAGAGGCGATCGCGCCGACCGCGGCTCGCTGCCGCCACCACCTCCTCGGCACCCCCATCAGCGTACATCTCTGCCGTGTCGACGAGCGTGAGACCGAGATCGAAGCCGAGCTGCAGCGCCGCGATATCACGCTGACGCTCCCGCCGGCGCGCCCCCATCTCCCAGGTCCCCTGGCCGAGCACCGGGAGCGTGGCCCCCGTGCGGGTCTCGACGGTGCGCACATTCCCCTCCGTTGCCCTCGCCCTCCAGCCTCACTATCCTACCGGAGCGGAAGCGGGGGCGCTTTCGCCAGGGCGTGTGCGGCCGCTCGGGGCCGACTCAGGGTGGCGCAACCGGGGGTGAAAGAGGCCATGCAACTCCTGCAACAGGCGAAAGAACTGGTGGTGGTGCAGAAGAAGGAATGGGGCGAGATCCTCACCGAACTCGAGCGCCGCAACAAGTACCGCGTCTTCGGGGCCGATGGCCAGGAGATGCTCCGCGCCCAGGAGGTGGGCGGCTCCTTCCTCACGCGCTTACTCCTCCGCTCCTGGCGCCCGTTCCGTATGGCGCTTTCCACTCCGGACGACAGGACCATGCTGCAGCTCTACCGGCCGTTCCGGTTCTATTTCACCGAGATCCAAGTGGCCGACGTCACCGGCCGCGCGCTCGGCCGGGTACAGCGCCGCTTCTCTTTTTTGCGGCGGATCTACTCCGTGTTCGACGCCACAGGCCGCGAGATCTGCCAGCTCTACGGCCCGCTCCTGCACCCGTGGACTTTCGAAGTACGCCAGGACGGACGCACCCTCGGCAGGATCGGCAAGCGCTGGGGCGGCATCCTGCGTGAGGGGTTCACCGAGGCCGACACTTTCGGGATCTCCTTCCCTGCCGGCTTCGATGCGACGACGAAGGCGATCCTCCTGGGCGCCACCTTCTTGATCGATTTCGCCCACTTCGAGAGCAGCCGTTGAAGGTCCGGAGGTGCAGGATGCTCCCCGCGCGCTCGGAACGTCTTCTTCTCGTCCTCGCTTGCCTCGGCTTCGTCTGGGCCTGCGAGGAGGACACGCCGGTGGGGACGACGCCACCTCCTGATCCCACCCTGGAGAACCTGTGGCCCAACGACGATGGCCGCTCTTGGACCTATTCTCTCCAGCCACGGCTCTGGGACATTCCCACATTCACCGTCTACGATTCCGTCTCCCAGGTGCCGCCGGTGACCCTGGATGACGTGGAAGTGCTCGTCCTCTCCCATCCCATTGGCGCCAACACCGTCATCGACAGCGGCATCTTCCGGCTAGTGTTCGACGACTCGCTCGTGACCCCTTCAGGCGCCCGCGGGCAGAATCTTCGCGAGGAACTCTACCTCTCTCAGCCGTCGCCCCAACCGGTAGCGACCTCGGGCGCGAACGCTGGCTCGTGGACCGAAGTGGCCAACTCGCAGACGACATTCCTGCAGCGTCTCGCCCGAGCCCGTCCCGATCTACGCCCGCGCTTGGCGGCGGTGCATCCAGAGCTGGCGGCGCGGCAGGCTTCCGGGACGAACACGCCGCCTCGTTTGGATGAGGTCTGGCTACCCCTCCTCCTGCACGGGGGCGCCTTCGAGAAGACCAGCGAGCACATTGGGAATTACGGTGTACTCGATCTGCTCCTCGCCTGGAAGTTCCTGGAGCGAAACCTGACCCCCGGACACGAGTTCACCCATCAGCTCGTGCCCGTGCTGGCGGACGACGTCTTCCTGCATGCCCGTCTCCGGGCGCCGCGGACGGTGCAGGGGCCAGCCGGCGTTTTCGAGAAGGCCCTCGAGGTGCTCTATCTGGTGGATTACGGGATCGGTACGGTCGTGGACTCGATGGGGACCGATGTCGGCTTCACGCGGATCTTCGATTACGGTTTGATCCTGTACGCGCCCACGATCGGCCCTGTGGGAGGTTACGAGCGCAGTATCGTCGGCGTGGGCGATCCGCCCAACACGGGTATCGGCGACACACGCTACGAGCTGATCGGCACCGCGCCCCTTCCTTGATCGCACTGTACGCTACGATCCGAGCCGTATCGCACGACTCCCGTGAGGACTCCACCTGCGCAGGTGGAAGCCGTGAGGCGACCGAACCGCAGGCGCAGCGGCTCAGCCGCGCAGGAGGACCAGCCAGGCGAGGACGAGCGTCGCCAGGGTGACCGGGAGCCCGACGCGGAAGTATTCACGGAAGCCCACCTCGACGCCGTCGCGGCGTGCTGTCTCGAAAACGATGACGTTGGCGACGGAGCCGATGATCGTCAGGTTCCCTGCGAGGGTGGAGAACGCCGCGAGCCCGAGCCAGAGATCGCCGGCGCCCCCGCCGCCCACTCCGAGCGCGCGTGCCAATGCGCCCAGTGGACCTCCAGGTCCATCCATGGCCTCCAGTGTCGGTACGAAGAACATCACCGCCGGCACATTGCTCACCGCTTGTGAGAGAAGCGTCACCGCCACGCCGAGGCGCGCCAAGGAGCGGCCGTCGCCGCCTTCCAGGTTCCCGGCCACGCGCGCCACCGCCTCGTCCGCCAGACCTGCTTGCTCCACGCCACGCATGACGATGAAGAGACCGCCGAAGAGGAGGAGCAGACTCCAATCCACCTTCTGCAGCGCCGTCCGCGGTCGCGTCGCCCCGGCGATCACGACGGCTGCCGCTGCGCTCATCGCCGCCGCTGCCGGCGGCACCCCGCAGGCGAGCGCCACCGTCATCCCCAGGCCTGCGAGCAAGCTGGAGACGAGCATCCAGCGTTGCGGCGACTGCGGCTCGCGCGGGGGCGGGACGACGAGGGGCGCTCCGGTGATCTGGCGGCGGTACATCCAGCAGAGGAGGCCCGCCGCGACAGCGCTCCCGAAGAGAGACACCGGCCACAGGCGCGCCGCGAAGGGCAGGAAACCCAGGCCGGAGCGAACGGCGATGAGGGCGTTCTGCGGGTTGCCGACGATGGTGCATGCACTGCCGATGTTCGCGGCCGCGGCGAGACCGATGAGGTACGGCACGGTTGGCAGCTCCAGGCGCTTGGTCACACGCACCACGACGGGCGTGAAGAGCAGACAAATCGTGTCGTTCATGAAGAGCGCCGAGAGCAGCGACGAGGAACCCATGACGAGGAGCAGGAGCCAGCGCGGGCTGCGCGCGTAGCCCATGATGCGGCGCTCCAGGATCTCGAAGAAGCCGGAGAGTTCGAGGTAGGCGAGGACGATCATCATCCCCAGGAGGAACAAGAGGGTGTCGAGGTCGATGGCGCGCTTCGCCGTCTCGAAGTCGAGGACGCCGCAGAGAACCATGGCCACGGCGCCCAGCATGGCTCCCGCCGGGCGCCCGAGGTGCAAGCGCGGCAGGCGCTGGAGACCGATGAGGAGATAGGTGAGGAGAAAGATGAGCGTCGCCACCGCCACGGCATCCTCCCGAGGCGGTCAGTATAAAGGTCTTCCGGCTTCTCGTGCTTCCCCGAGATTCCCACTTTTCCATGCAGCCCACCCGCGGTCGCCGCGCTGCCAGGCCCCGGGAATAGGAGCGGTGCGGACCGGTATCTCTCTCGAACGCGGGACCCCGCCCGGTCCCCAGGTCTGGAGGATGGTCATGTCGCTCGTACTTCGCCCGCGGCCGGAAACCTCGCCGCGGCACTCGTTCCCCCGGCACCTGGGGGTCATGGTTTTCGCTGCTCTCCTAGCGCTCACTGCCGCCGGCAAGGCCGACGCGCAACGGAACATTTCTGGCTGGAGCCGAGATCGCAGTGCCCGCGGCGCTCTCGTGAGCGTCGAGGTGCGCATGGATGGCAAGCGCGCGCCCCTCTATCGTACGGCTGCCGACGAACGCTACTACTTCGAGGCCGTCCGCGGCCGGAGCTATGCGCTCCAGCTGCGCAACTTGAGCCCGCGCCGCATCGGCGTCCTGATCACGGTGGATGGTCTCAACGTGGTGAACGGCGAGCACTCGTCGCTCTCCCCGGAAGAGCCGATGTATGTTCTCGATCCCTGGGAGACGACGACGATCCGCGGCTGGCGCACCTCGCTCGAGCACGTGCAGCGCTTCCTCTTCGTGGACGAGGAGCGCTCGTACGCGAGTCGCACCGGACAGACGAACGGCGACATGGGCTGGGTCCGGGTGCTGGCGTTCGCCGAAGTGGACCGCGTGCGTCTGTACAACCGTAGCGATGAGATCTCTCGCCGCCAAAAGTCGTCGGACGAGAGCGCCCGTGACGAAGCCTCGGCTGGCGCCGACGCACGGGCCCGCGACCAGGTGGGCGCGGCAAAGTCAAAGCCCAGCGCCCCCTCGTCACAACAGTCAGAGCCGGAGCGTCTGACGGAGGAGTCGGAAGGTTTCGCCGGCACCGGTTGGGGCGACCGCAGGCGCGATCCGGTGCGGATGGTGTGGTTCGACCCGGAACGCACCGCCACGGACGCGATCGTGCTCCGCTACGAGTACGCCCGCAGCCTCCGGGAACTCGGAATCTTCCCGGACACGGCCAGGCTGTGGGAACGCGACACCGGCGAGGTCGGCTTCGCCCGGTCGCCGCGCTGGTAACCAGAGAGCCATCCATACGTCGCAAAGGCGCACAAACTTCGAGGCCGCCCGGATCGTTCCGAGCGGCCTCGTTTTCATCGGCAATTCTTCCGGAAGAGTCCCGTCGCACCAGCTCAGTCGCGGTAGAGCGACTTGACCTTACCCCAGGGACTCGGTGCCACGCCCACGGTTTCGCAGGTGAGAGGATTGCCACTGCCGTCGACGAAGCGCAGTCCCGAACCGGCATCGAAGGTGCCGTTCCTGAGCCCGTCGTCGCAGTAGTCGTTGTTGGCGATCCGGCCGACGGTCTTGTAGGCCACGGTCGTCGTACCGCAAGCATTGAATCCGTCGCCATTCGCAATCGATGGCGGCGTGTAGGTGAAGCTGTAGTTGCTCGTAGCATCGATCCGGGTCGCCACGAGCTGGGTGTTGCCGAAGAGGCTGCTCTTGACCCAGACGTCGATGGTGGCAGGGAGCGGGTTGCCCACTTCCTGGGTGGGAACGCCGTGGATCTCCACGGTGACGGGCACGCCGATCTGAACGTTGAAGTGCGTGGGCGTGTTCGTCACTCCGGCGACGAACAAAGAGGCGTCGCCCGTGACCGACCAGGCGGTGCCGAACAGTGCCATCGTGGCTGCGATGCACAAGCTGTGTACGATGACTTTAGCTTTACGGGACATGAGTTCATTCCTCCGGGAGCTGGTGCCGATGAAGAATGCAGATCCCCACGCCGACCGGGGCAGTGGTCCCGTCGGCGGGCCCGACGATGTGCTAGCTAGCTCGCCACGGAGTATATCTCAGAGACCTGTCTGGAGGAAGCATCTTCTTGTGATACGGGACCTTACGGATTTCCAGAGGGTTTTCGCCGTGGCCCGACGCCGCTCGAAAATGCGCTCTGTGCCCCGATTAGGCATTTAAGGCTTTTTATTTCAACGGGTTGAGTGCAGGGAGCAGACGGTCGCTGGGAGGCAGCAAGCGAAGCGGCCTCGAGCCGGAGAGCAGGCGCGGGGGAGGAAGGCTCTTCGAAACCTCAGGGCTCGATCTGCCAGCGGAGCTTGGCGCGGTACAGATCCACGCACTCGTCGGTGACGCCGGCTTCTTGCAGCCAGTAAGCGAGTGCAGCGTCGCTCAGGCCAGCGAGTTCGTCGATGGAAGGCCACATGTCTTCGCCGCTGCCATCGCCGCCGACGGCGACACAGTTCCCCAGCTCACGCGCCTCGCCCTGCCGTAAGGCGAGGACGAAAAAAGCCAGGTCCCAGCGTTCGCTCTCGTCGAGGACTTCGTACGACGGCATGGCAGTTCCCGGGATGCCGAAGGTGATCGCGTTGAAGACCCGGGCCGGTGTCAGCGTCTCGTCGAAGCGCGCCTCCAGCAGGTCCGCTGGCGGCGGGTCGAGATGCAGGGCCAAGTCGGTCCGCCCGCGCCCGTCGCCAGCGTGACAGACCGCGCAGCTCTCGGTGTAGAACTCCCCGCCCTGCGACACGCTCGGCGGCTCCTCCGGCGAGAGACGCAGGTCGTAGACCTCCACCACGTCGCGCCACAGGGTGCGCAGCGCCTCCTGCACTTCCGTCGACGGCGCGTTGCGGGAGACCAGACGCTGGACGCTGGCCATGTTGCGCAGCAGCATGAGATCTACCGGTTCGCGCACCGTGCTCGAACCTCGCAGCATGGAAACGGCCTGCCGCGGATCGGGCGCCAGGATGTCCCGCACCTCGGAGATGACGGCGCGCTGTTCCTCGTACTCCGCGCTGTCCAGGATCTCGCCCTCGCCGCTCACCGCAGTCGGGTAGTCCCCGATGACATATTCGATCAGCGCGAGAGCGCGATTGATCTCGTTCAGCCGGGCGCTTTCCGAGTCGTCCGGCGCCGTTCCCGTGGCCGAGACTTTCTTTCCCGCTTCGCTCGCAGCCCCGGCTGGATCGGGGGTGACGATGCCGATCACCAGGCTCCAGGCCGCGAGCGCCAGGGCCGAGAGCAGAACCACCCAGGTGAAGACGAGACCCCAGCGCGGGCGTGCTCCAGACGCAGAGTGTTCCCTTGCAGTTCGCATGCTCCTCCGCGGCTGCCTGCACGAACCACCGGCTTCGGCCGAGGTGTACTGGCGGTGCAAACGGCCTCAGGATCCGCGCCGATGGCAAATGCCCCCTGGCGCGCGGTCCAAGAAGACTCGGATCGGACTGCCAACTGCATCCGACGTGCCACGCAGGGGCGAACGGAGCCCTACCGGGATCCAACGGGGTTCTTCTAGTTCGGACGCGGCTCGGAATAGAAGGCTCGGAGGAAGGCATCCCACACCCGGTCCGGCGCCACGGTCCGGAGCGTCATCAGGGTGCGCGTCATGGGCATGGCCCGGTAGCGCGCCCGCGGCCGGCGTGCCGCCAGCGCCCGGGCGATGACGCGCGCCACGTCCTGCGGCTCACCCGCCAGCTTACTGAGCAGTCCCTTCACGTAGGCTTCCCGCGTCAGACGTGCCACCGACTCGTTGAGCGTCGCGTAGGGGCTCGCGCTCCCGGCAGCCGGCATGCCGCCGACAGCGGTGTCGCTGAAGCTGGTGCGCACGAGACCCGGCTGGACGAGAACGACATCGATGCCGAAAGCCCGCACCTCGAAGCGCAGGGCGTCGCTCATCGCTTCCAGGGCATACTTCGTGGCGTGGTAGATGCCGCCTCCCGGAAAGGTCAGCCGGCCTCCCATGGAACCGACGTTGACGATGCGCCCCCAGCGCTGCCGGCGCATGCCGGGCAGGACGAGCTGGGTGAGGCGAAGGGTGCCGAAGACATTGGTCTCGAACTGCCGCCGCACCTGCTCCGGTGTGAGCTCTTCCATCGCTCCCGACTGGCTGTAGCCGGCGTTGTTGATCAGGATGCCCACGACACCGGCGCGCGCTTCGACGGCGCGCACTGCTTCCTGCATCGAAGCCTCGCTGGCGATGTCGAGAACGAGCGTCGTGCAGCCGGCCTGCGCCAGGGAGCCCAGTGTTTCCGGGCGGCGCGCCGTCGCGTACACCGCGTAGCCCTGGGTCGCGAGTAAGCGGGCGGTGGCGGCGCCGATGCCGGTGGAGCAGCCGGTGACGAGAACGGCGCGCGAGACTTCTGCCACGATCCCCCCACGCTTCTTGCAGCCGGACTCCATCCTGGAACGGGGACTCTAGCATCCCGCCGGTACGGTTGACACCCGCGGCACCCTTGCCTAGCATGCTCCGCATGAGCATCGACACCAGCGCGTACGAACAACGCGCCGCCAAGCTACGGGATTTCATCGTGGATCTCACGCTCGAGATCTGCCGGCGCCGTACCGTGGACTACTTGCTGCAGGACTACCCGCAGGGCGGTCCGGATGACATGCCGGCGCCGGGGATGGAAAGCCGTGTCACCGAGGTCCTCGCGGCACACTTGAAAGACTGGAAGGTTGCCTGGTCGACGCACGCCCGCACCCCGGGGCGGGACAATCTCCTGGCACGGGTCGGGCGCGGTGAACCGGGCTATCGCAAGCTCTTCCTCCTCCTGCACACCGACACGGTGCCGGCCGGCGACCGGGAAGCTTGGAAGTTCGAACCGTTCGAGCCTTTCGAGAAGGCAGGCAAACTCTACGGGCGCGGCGTGCTCGACAACAAAGGCCCGCTGGCTTCCACCTTCGCCGCCTTCAAGCTGCTCCACGAGGACGAAAAGGACATTCCCGGCCAAGTGGTCTTCGGAGCCGTGGGGGACGAAGAAGTCGGCGTGGGCGATGGCATCGAGTACTTGCTGGAGCAGGGGCTCATCGACGCCACCGACGCCATCGTCCCCGACGTGGCGGGCGAGATGCGCGAGATCAACATCGCCGAAAAGGGCCGGCTCGTGGTCAAGGTGCGCGCCAAGGGCAAGCAGGCCCATGCCATGGATCCCTCCAAGGGCGTGAACGCCATCCATGGCGCCGCCCGCTTCCTACGCGAGCTCGAAAACTTCCGCTTCCGCTTCGAGCCGCACCCGATCCTCGATCCGCCCACGGTCAACACCGGTCTCGTCCGGGGTGGCTCGGCGCCGAACAGCGTCGCCGCCGATTGCGAAGTCACCCTCGACATCCGTTACCTGCCGTCGATGACGGCGGAGCGCATCATGGCCGACCTGGAAGCACTGGCCGCCAGGGTGAACATGCCCGGCTGCCGCTTCATCGTTGAGAAGGTGCAGCACGCGCTGCCCTGCGAGGTGCCGGCGGATGCCCCCATCGTCAAGCTCATCCAGCAAGTAGCTCCCGACGCCCGCCCCATGGGTTCCGGCGGCGGCACCTTCGCCAAGCCGCTGGTGCATGCCGGCATCCAGGCGGTCGGATGGGCGCCGGGCCACGAGGCCACCTACCACCAGGCCAACGAGGAGATCGAGGTGGCCCAGCTGGTCACCTTCGCGGGCCGCATGGCGGCGCTGGCTCGCGCCATCGCCTCGATGCGCGTCTGAGCCGCGATCCCGCGCGAGGAGGACGGACGGTGCGCCGCTGCCTCTGGTTTCTCGCGCTCCTGCTCACCTGTTGCGCTCCATCGAGTCTTCTCGCCGCCGCCCCGCCGAACACCGACACGCCGGTCCAGGTGAAGACGAAAGGCGAACCCAGCGCCAGCCGTGACCAGTCCAAGCCCGTGCGCGCGGCGCTGGAAGAGCAGTACGCGAAATCCGTCGCCGCCTATCACGACGAAGATCCCGAAGTGATCCTGGCGTTGCGGACGCCGGACTTCTCGTTCCAGCCTCCCAGCGGACAGCGTTCGTCCCCCGAGGAAGCGGCTGCTTACATCCGCGCCAGCTTCGAGCAGGTGGAGCGCACCCTGCAACTCACCTTCGACATCCAGGAGATCACGGTGCAGAACGACACAGCGATCGCCACGATCCATCAGCACTGGCGGAGGGCACAACTCAAAGCAGGCCAGCTGCGGACGGTAGACACCGAGGCGATCCAGCGGGAGTGGTGGGTGCTCACGGCGGAGGGCTGGCGTCTCTTCTTCGTCGACGCCGTCCGCCCGGGGATCTGGAAGGTGGATGGCAAGCGCGTCGATCCCAGCAGGCCCTACGATCCCGACGCCCCGCCCTTCGAGCCTGCGGGGAAGAACTGATCAGAGTTGCAGCCGATGGGGTGACTCGTGAGAGACAGTCCTCACCGAGCGGCGGCGCCGCCGGCGAGCGCCGCCCGCAGATCCGCCGCCAGCAGGCGATGGAAGAGGTGCTCTCCCGCTTCGCGCCGCACCGAAAGGCGGCCGGCCTTGTAGGCCCGCGAGCCGAGCCCCTTCTGTACGGAAGCGCAGATGCCGGTGTCCTCGGCCTGGATACGCTCGCCCACCACGATGCTGGCGCGGTTGCGCGCCGCCGCCTCCCCTTCCACCTCGACGAAGAAGAAGTCGAAGACCACGAGCGTCCGATCGACGCCCAAGGGCAGCACCAGGTTCGTGTCCATCATGCCCTCGTACCAGTTGAGCATGAAGTTGGGATACAGCCAGTAGTAGTAAGCTTCCTTGCCCTTCCGCACTGCGGCCGTCTGGGCGTCCCGCCCCGAGTCGCGCACCGGGCTCGACTGCAAGCAGTAGCGCGCGCCGTTTTCGATCTTGTACTCACCGTACTGCAGCACGCTGTGGAGCCCCTGATGCAGCGAAGGGATGTGGTAGCCCCCGTCCAGGTAATTGTCGACGAACACCTTCCAGTTCGAGTCGAAGGAATAGATGCGTCGCTCGACGAAGCGCATCTTGCCAATCTCCAGGGGGTGGATGCGTTGGACGAGGTCGCCGAGGAACTCCACGAGCGGCGGCGCTCCGTCGTTCAGGTGCACGAAGACAAAAGACTCCCAGGTCTCGAGGCGCACCGGGACGAGGCCGTTCCGGCTGCGCTCGAAGTCGCAGACGCCGTCGAAATCCGGCGTGCCTTTGAGCTCGCCCTCGAGGGAATAGGTCCAACCGTGGTAGGGGCAGCGCAGCGACGCGGCATGCCCCTGGGGTTCCGTCATGACCACGGCGGCGTGATGGCGGCAGACGTTGAAGAACCCGCGCAGGCTGTTGTCCCTGCCGCGGACGACGAGCAGCGGCTCGCCGGCGATCTCGGCGGTGAAGTACTGACCGGGCTCGGACACCTGGTCGAGTCGGCCGACCATCTGCCAGCCGCCGAAGACGCCGCGGGATTCGAGGGCGTAGACGCGCGGGTCCACGTACCACGAGGCCGGTATCGTCCAGGCTTTCTCGAGCGGCGCGGCAGCGTCGTAGTCGGACAGCACCTCGGCGAGCGGCTGCTCGGCGGGAACGGGACCACGCGTTTCTGGACCGCGCGCCATGGGCCACCTCCGGGGACACACCTGCGGAGGATTATAGGCCCAAAACCGCTACGACCTCGCGGTGCACCGATGCGGCCTCAGGGAGCGCCGATGGCCGCGAGAGCTCGCTGTTGCTCGTGCTCTGAGTCGATGGCCCGGCAGGCGTGCAGGTACGCCTGGCGCAGCGTCCCTTCGATTTCGTGGTTCCCCGCGACAGTGGTGAGAAAGGCCGCGAGCTCGAAGTCGGAGTCGAGATGCGTTTCCGCCAGCTGCACCAACTGCACCAGGCTGGAGCCATCCAACTCGCCCTGTTCGGTGGCGTGATCCGCACAGCGCCTGAACTCGAAGTCCGAATCGATCCCGCTCATGGCGTCCAGGAAAGGCTGCAACGTCTTGCCGTCCAGGCGTCCCACTTCGGCCACCCGCGTCAGGACTCGGGCTCTTTCGAAGTCCGAATCGATGTTTGTCGTGGCGGCACAGACGTGCTGCAGGGGCATGGCGCTGGATTTCGACCTCTCCAACAAGGCCAAGAGGGCGCGAGCATGCTCGAAGTCGGAATTGATGGAACGCGTCGCATCGCAATAAGCGACGTAGGACGGCTCCTTGAGATCTTGTAGCTCGGCGATCCCCGATAGGATCGAGGCCTTCTCGAAATCCGAAGAGACTCGCTTCTTCACGATCTCGATGACCCGAGCCAGCTCGGCCCCACTGAGGTCGGCGTGCTCGTTCAGCGCGCACAAGTAGAGGCGCTGCACGTAGTCGGAGTCGATCCCTTCGACTTCGTCGAGGACTCCTGCGACTCCCACGGACCCGAGAAGCCGCTTCACGCGCTGGGAGGCGTCGATGCCGCTTTCGCGTATGATGAGCGGCAGCAGCTCAGCCAAATACTTCTTCGCGGTCTCGTCGTACGGCCGCTCCTTCCCGTTCACCCAGAAGCGGCGCGACAGGTTTTGCGCCTCTTCTTCCGGCTCGATGCGCAACCGGTAGCGCTCCTGCTTCGTTTCGCGGCGGATGTCGACGTAACCTTCGTCTTCGATGGAAACGACATCGGTCCAGTCCTCGGTGAACTTCACGCGGCCCCGGAACTCGGCGCGAAGCCGCTCGCCGTCGTTGTCCGTCTCGTAGGTGAGATGGGAGTCGTGGCTGTCCTTGGCGTAGGGCGGCGGAGCGGGCGGAGCCGGGGGTGCCGGCGGCGCTGGTGGTGCAGGCGGAGCTGGCGGGGCTGTCGGACGCGATGGCGGCGCGGCTGCCGCCGGAGGTGCGGGCGAAGGTGGTGGCGATGGCGGCGCTGGCGGAGCCGGTGGCTCGGGGGGCGTCGCTGGCTTCCGGGATCCCGCCCGGGGGCCGATCGCGTACTCCTCGGCGTGAGTCGAACTGTGGTCGGACAACTCCGCCGTCCCACGACGCGAGGTCGACAGGGCTGCCAGCTCGGCCGACAGCACTGTGGGCTCGGCCGTCAGCCTGATGGGCTCCGCCGTCAGCGCTATGGGCTCGGCCTTCGGCGCTGTGGGCTCGGCCGACGGCGTTGTGGGCTCGGCTGACAACACCACCGCTTTCGCTGGCGGCACGAAATGCACCGCCGCCATGGGCGCCATGAGCAGCACCGAGAGAGCGAGAGCGATGGTGCACGCTGCCGCGGTGGCACGGCGCCGGCGACGGCGACCATCGAGGACGGCAGCCAGGCGTTGCCTCGCGGTCGAGACGCTTCCCATGGCGATGGCGGCGGCGGCCGGCGCTTCGTTGCCTCGTAATGAGCGCAACACGGCGAGCAGTGCTTCCGCATAGTCGGAGGGACGCGTGCCCGAGCGCAGGACGAAATCGTCACAAGCATGTTCGCTTTCGAGACGTGACCGGCGCACCGCAAGCCAGACCAGGGGATTGAACCAATACATCGTGCACACCCACTGTCCGAGGACGCGATGGAGAGCATCCAGGCGCTGGACGTGAGCGAGCTCGTGCAGCACTACGGAGCGCAAACGGCCGCTCGGCCAATGCGAAGCCGCCCGCGGCAGGAACAAGACCGGACGCACGACGCCCCAGGTCATGGGCATGGTCGGGAAGTCCCCTTCGAGGAGCCGGATGCGGCGGCGAAGGCCGAGCTGCCGGCACAGCCCACGCACCAACTCGGCGGTGCCTCCTGCATCGAGTTCCTGGGCGTGGCGCGAGAAGCGCTGCACCCTGGCGTGCAGGATGACGAACCAGAGGGCCACGAACGCCGACCCCGCGAGCCAGAGGAGGAGAACAGCGCGGGTCAGACGGGCGCTGGTCGCAGCCTGAGGCGCCGGACGCGGCCCGAGAACGTCGCGGAAGAAATCCATCTCCACCAGAGCGGTCGATAGAGCGGTCGATCCAGAAACCGGTGCGTCGGCGCCCAGGCCTGCCGTGGACGCGCCACCAGGGGCCAGGGCAGTTCCCTCAGCTAGTAGGGCGGTTCCTACTGGTTCTGCGTTCCTCGGGGGCGGCGTACTTCCCGCACCCGTCGCGTGCCCCGGTCGCGGCTCC
>DASRJW010000063.1 GCA_035649275.1 Candidatus Krumholzibacteriia bacterium | reverse complement strand
GCCGTGTTGCGGGCTTCAGCCGCTACGTCTACCCTCCTCTCTCAGCTTTGTTACGCAGCCTTGTTGAGCGAACGGAGGTTTCTTGGGAGCCGAAGGCGGCCAGCTGCTCTCCCACTACCGGCTCGTCGAGAAGATCGGCGAGGGCGGGATGGGTGTGGTCTGGAAGGCCGAGGACACGGTCCTCAGCCGCACGGTCGCCATCAAAGTGCTCCCCGCCGACCTCGCCCTCGACGAGGAGCGCCGGCGGATGTTCCTCGACGAGGCCCGGCTCGCAGCCTCTGTCAGCCACGGCAACATCGTCCAGGTCCACGAACTGGGGCGCGAGGGCGACCTGGATTTCATCGTGATGGAGTACGTCGAGGGGCAGTCGCTCAGCAAGATCCTCCATGGCCGACCTCTGCCGCCGGATAAGGTGGCCGACTGGGGACAGCAAGTGGCGCAGGGCCTCGCCCGCGCGCACCGCAAGGGACTCCTCCACCGCGATCTCAAGCCGGCCAACATCCTGGTCACGCCCGAGGGCGAACTGAAGATCGTGGACTTCGGGCTTGCCGTCCTCTTCGAACCGCGCGACTCGACATTCGGCTCGCTCGCTTCCACCCAGACCGAGAAGCTCCCGGAGGAGACCCGGACGCGGATCGCGGGGACACTGCCCTACATGTCGCCGGAACAAGTGCGGGGCGAGAAGCTGGATGCCCGGAGCGACATCTTTTCCTTCGGCACGGTGCTCTACGAGATGACCACGGCGCAACGTCCGTTCCGGGGAGCCAAACCGGCGGACATCGCCCAGGAGATCCAGAGAAGCCAGCCGCCGCCCGTACACGAGCTCGTACCCAAAGTTCCACTCGATCTGCACCGGATCGTCGAGAAGGCGCTCGCCCGTCGTCCGGAGGACCGCTACCAGCACATGGACGATGTGGCGGTGGACTTGAGGCGCCTGCGCAAGGACCTCGAGTCGGGTTCGTCGCCTGCATACGAGGTCCCGAAGCCCACGGCCGCCACACCCGTGCGCCGGTGGGTGCTCGTGGCGGGTGCCGCGGCGGTTCTCGCCCTGGCGTTCGCCGCATGGCGATTCGGCCCGACGCTCTTCCCTGGCCGTCTGCCCGACCCGGAGACGAGAGCCTGGATCCTGGTCGCCGAGTTCGACGGGCCCGCCGCCGACTCCTCCGTCGTGGCGGCCATCGGCGACCTGGTGATTGCGGCACTGGATCAGTCAGCGATCGTATCAACCGTCCCGCGCGACCAGATCCGCTTGGCGCTGCAGAGCGCGGGCAAGCCCTCGTCTACGCGTGTGGACGCGGAGTTGGCCCGGGAGCTGGCGTACCGAAGCGCGGTACGCACCGTGCTCGAGGGGCGGGTGGGACGCCTGGGCAGGGGGTATTCAATCGTCTTGAGAGCCGTGGAGGTGGACAGTGCGCGCGTGCTCGTGTCGGTGAGCGACGCGGCAAGGGATGAAGAAGACTTGATCCCGACCGTGGGAAGAATCGCCAAGCGGCTCCGCACGGAGCTGGGCGAGCACCGGAGCACGATGCGAGCGACTCGCGAACTGATGCTAGCCATCACGCCGTCGTTCGAGGCGTTCAAGATTCATCAGCGGGCATTAGCCCTGATCGGGGGTGGTGACAACCGCGCCGCCATGACGTGCTGGCGGAGCGCTCTCGGGCTCGATCCCGACTTCGCGCTCGCTTGGACGGGTCTCGGATTCTCGTTCGGGAACTTGGGCGAGCCGGATTCGGCGCTCGCAGCGTTCCGTGAGGCTCTTGCCCGCCCTGAGCGGATCACCGAAGAAGCGCGGCTCTGGGTTACAACCGCTGTCCATTCCCTCAGTGGGGATTTGGCCGGTGCACTGGCTGCGAGCGAGCAAAACGTCCAGCTCGCACCCCAAGGCATGTACGCTCACCTCAATCGGTGTGCGTGCCTGGCGTCGGCAGGCCGTCTGAGCGAGGCCCTCGAGAGTGCCAGGGCGGCCGAGAGAGTTAGCCCGTTCGGCCCGAACCAGCAGGTTCTCGGAGCCCAATTCTTTCTCCTGCTCCAGCTCGGCCGCGTCGACGAGGCGCGCGCGCTCGTTCCTAGATTCCGAGGGGCGCTTGCCCTGGAAGCCCCCATGTATGTCGCCGCGGCTGCCGGGCAATGGCCGACCGCGGAGAGCCTAGCCACGGTGCTGCGGAGCACTCCGTCAGCCGATGACGACACTCGCCAGGCTGCGGCGACGGTCTTGGCAGCGGTCCAGGCCTCACGGGGAGAGGTGACGGCCGCGGATCGGACACTTCGCCAGGCGCAGTTGGTGGCCGAGACCAAAGGCGAGGCGCTCCGAGGCAACCAGCTGAAGTGGACGCGGCTCGCGCTCATGGTGTTCTCGCACGGACCTGGGGCCGCTCCAGGAGAGATGGGGCAGTGGGACAGCACCACTGCCGGGTTGGTGACGCGAGGGCAGTGGGCGGCGGCCGCGGGCGATACGATTCTGGCGCGCCGGCTTCTCGCGACGGTCAGGACGCGCTCTGCGCCCGACATTTCCCGCCAGGGATTCACCCCCACGCTGCTGGAGGCCTGGATTGCGGCGCGCTCCGGCCGCTGGCAGGAAGTTCTGAGCCGCCTCGGCCCGGCGGCCCTGCAGGGCGAGGCCACGGGATACGTCCTGCTTCAGTCGGCGCCGCTCATGCGCTGGATGGTGGCCGAGGCCTACGATCGCTTAGGCCTCCCCGACTCCGCCGCGACCTACTTCGAGCGGGCGATCGCACCGCCGCTCCGCGGCGGCACGGACTTTTCTGCCCCGCGGATGGCCTTCTCCTTCGGACACCAGCGGCTGGTGCTCCTGTACGCTCGAATGGGGCGCTTGCAGGAGGCGAGGCAGCACTGGGAGATCTTCCAGCAGACCTTCACAGACCCCGACCCGGAGCTGCACCCGAT
>DASRJW010000062.1 GCA_035649275.1 Candidatus Krumholzibacteriia bacterium | reverse complement strand
GGCGAGCCACAAGCACGGCAGGAGTCCCGGCCAGCGCACCCGGCCGGGCTCGGAGCTGCTCGGCACGCTTCCTCCCGTCACAGCCGTGGGCTCGATGACGCCGCCGGGATGGGACGAACGTCGCGACGCTCGTGGATCACGGCGCGCTTCGAGCGCGGGCCTCCACGGGCGGAGTGCTCGCCTCGCCGCTCAGGTGCTGGAGGAAGAACGCCGCCATGCGGCTCTGCAGGCGCACGGTCACCATGGGATCGGGCACCATGTGAGTGAAACCCGAGAGCGGCACGAACTCGTAGGGTTTCCCGGCGCGGAAGAGAGCGTTGGCGAGCTTGAGACTGTGCACGAAGTAGACGTTGTCGTCGTCGGTGCCGTGGATGATGAGGACCGGTCGTTCCAGCTTCCCGGCGTAGGTGAGCACCGAGCTGGCGGTGTAGCCCGCGGCGTTCTTCTCCGGCAGACCCATGTAGCGCTCGGTGTAGTGCGTGTCGTAGTCGAGCCAGTCCGCCACCGGGGCGCCGATGACGCCGGCGCGGTAGACCTCGGGCCGGCGCATCACGGCGTGGGCGGTGAAGTAGCCGCCGAAAGACCAGCCATAGATGCCGACGCGCCCCAGATCCATCTCCGGGAAGCGCCGGCCGAGGGCCTGCAGGCCGGCCACTTGATCCTCGAGGGGCACGTCGATGAGGTTGCCCTTGATGGTGCGCTCCCACTCCCGCCCCCGGTTCGGCGTGCCGCGGCCATCCAGTGCCACCACCAGGAAGCCTTGATCGGCGAACCATTGCTGCAGGAAGTAGCTGCGCCGCGAAGCAAGCACCATCTGGGCGTGCGGACCGCCGTAGACCTGCACGAGCACCGGATACTTGCGGGCGGGATCGAACTGGCGCGGCCGGATGACCCGGGCGTGGAACACTGGGTTGTCGCCGACTTTCACCAGCTCCACCTGGGGCAGGAAGGGCGGCGTTTCGGCGGCGCTCGTGAGCTGCCCCAGGACCTCGCCGCCGCTCCGGCGCACGGTCCAGCGCTCCTCGCCGGCCCAGGTGCTGGACCAGTGCACGTACACCGAGTGGCCGAAGCCGAAGAAAGCATCGTGGACGCCCGGCTCCTCGCTCTGGCGCACCGGCGCGCCACGCCCCGGATCGAGGCCGACGCGCCAGAGATGTTTCTCCGTCGGGTTCTTGCTGGCGATGACGAGGACCGCCTGCGAGGCCTCGTCCACATCGGCCACGGACATCAGTCCGAAGTCGGGCGGCGTGAGCACGTGCTGCAGCTTGCCGTTGCGGTCGTGCCGCTCGAGCTGCAAGGCCCCGCCACGCTCGCTCATCCACAGGAAGCCCTTGCCGCTCGCGAGCCACTTGGGCATGCGCGGTGCGAGGTTGATCCAGGCCGCATCGGTCTCGACCAAGAGCTGCGTCGCCTTCCCGGTCGCCGCATCCACGGCCATGAGGTGTTCCTCGGTCTGCTCCCGATTCTGGATCAGCAGGGTGAGCGGCGCGTTCTCCTCCCAGCGGACTGCGGCCAGGTAAGGAAACGCCTGGCGATCCCATTCCACCCAGGTGGTGTTGCCGCCGCGAGCGGAGACGAGGCCGAGCCGGACCTCGGCGTTCTTGCCGCCGGTGCGTGGATAGGGCCTGCCCGAGGGTTCCTTGGCCGGATCCGCCGGGTCGGCGACGAAGAATTGCTGCATGCCCGCGGTGTTCGATTCCTCGTAGGCCAGCGTGGCGCTGTCGGGTGCCCACCAGAAGCCGCGGAAGCGTCCCATCTCTTCTTGCGCCGCGAACTCCGCCAGGCCGTGATTGACCTCGCCCCCACCGCCCGTGGTGAGGCGGGTTTCCGTGCCCGAAGCGACATCGGTCACGTAGAGGTCGCCGTCGCGGACGCAGGCGAGGCGCTTGCCATCCGGCGAAAGCTGCGGGTCGATGGGATAGCCGGCTTGGCTGGTGATCTCCCTAGCCGTCCGCGTGCTGCGCTCGACCAGAAAGAGCCGGCCCGAGAGCGGCACGAGCAGCGTCTTGCCGTCGCGGGAGAGGCTGTAGGCGGTGATGCCGCGGGCCGCCATGCGCATGCGCTCGCGACGGGCGCGCTCCTCGGGCGAGAGCGCCTCCTCGTGACCTCCGAGCAGACTGTCCGCCGAGAGCAGTACCGCCTCGCGACCCGTGCGCGTGTCGAATTGATAGAGGCTCTGCACGAAGGAGCGCGGCCCGGAGCGCAGGAAGAGGACCGCGTCGCCCTCGGGTGTGACCTGAATGGCCGTGGGCTGGCCGAGCGAAAAGCCCTTGGTGGCCGCGTACTGCTCGAGGAAGTCCAGTGCGGAGAGCTGCATGGTTTGGGACCTCGTGGGCTCGGCGGCGGTGGCCGCGGGGGGAAGCGGCACGGTGCACACAGCGGCGACGAGCGTCATGCCGCGTGCCCAAGCCACTGCGGTGGAATCAGCGACTCGCGGGCGGCGGAAGCAGTATCCCATGGGACCTCCGTCGAGCAAGGACCGAAAACCAACGCACCTGGTCCGCACGCGTCCGGCGTGGAGGCGCATCTCCGAGCCGGGCAGCGCCCGTCCCACGGTCCAGTGGCCTCATCCTACTTGATTTCGAGCCGGCAAGCAGAAGCGGGGCTACTCGCCGATCAACACCAGTTTCTTGCTGTCGCCGGCATCCTCCGACCGGAGCCGGAGCACGTAGATGCCGCTGCCCACGGTCCGGCCGGCATCATCGCGACGATCCCAAGTCAATAAGTAGTGGCCGGGTTCGGTCAGGCCCTGAGCGAGGTTCCGCACCAACCGACCCCTCATGTCGTAGAGATCGAGACGCGCCGTGCCGATCGATCGTGCCAGGCTGAAGCGCAGCTCCACCGGGCCGCTCGCTGGAATGCCAGGGGGGGCGATCATGGTTCGGAACACCGCTCCGTTCCCCACGACGACGTCGATGGGTCCCACGGTGCTGATGGATCCGTTCGTCGAGAGGAGCTGGAGGCGATACCAGTACGTGCGTCCCGCCTCGACCGCGAGGTCTTCGAAGGTCATCGATGCTTTCGGGCTCAGTGCCGGCTCGGTGCGGTTGGCGTAGGGCCCACCCTGCCTGTCGGCGCGCTGGACGTGCAGGCTCTGGAGTTCGCTCACCGCCTCGGGCCCCAAACCCCAGGTGAGAACCACACGACCATCCTCGGCCTGGACCCCGAGGTTCTCCACCCACACTGCTGTGGGCTCCGGGAAGGAGGTGCACGGTGTTCCCGAGGCCCCCGGCAGCTCCGTCCCACCATTTACGTACGCCATCTGGCAGTTGGCCCAGTTCGCAGGAACCACCCCGGCTGCCGTGATCGCTTCGAGCGCTCCCGCGTAGCGTGTCCAGCGACCCTTGAAATGATTCCCCGCTTCGCTTTCGACGAAGACCGGAATCGAGCGCAAGGCGTCGAAGTAGGAAGAGCCCGGGCTGCCGAGTTCAGCGACGGTGGCGCCGTCCTGCAGATGCACGTAGGCGTCGAAGAGGGCCTGCAGCGAGGTGCGGACGCAGTTCACGATGACATCGCGATCGAGGGCGCCGTAGTGGCGCACCTCGCCATCTCCGCGGATGAAGAATTGATCGCCCCTGAGGTTGCGCACCGTGGCGCCGTCATGGTTGAAACTGTCGTGGTAGCTGTGCTCGGTGATCGACCACCCGGCCCACACACCCTGGTAGCTCGGCAGGAAATCGTGGCGTTCCCCCGTTCGGTCGGCAATCGCAGGGAGCGCTCCCAGCTGCACCCGCCCCGCCGCATTGCGCGTACCGCCGCCCTTGGCGATCACGTTCTCCATCCACTGATAGGCGAGATCCGTCGTGAGTCTCTCATCCTCCATGATCCCGCGCGAGGTCTCGTCGCGGTTGGTCACGATGTGACCGAAACAGAAGAGATCGGTGAGGCTGTGCAAGGCGTTGGCCTCGTAGTGCAATGCAGTGTTCCAATGAATCGGGTTCGAACGCGCCGCATCGACGTAAAGGAGCGCCAAGCGATGCATCCCGATGTACCAGGCCACAGCGGCGCTCGAGAAATGCCAATCGTTGACGTTGGCGATGCGCATCATCTCGTCGCCCCACCAGGCCGCGTCCTCGTACTCTCCATCGTAACAAGTGTTGCTGAACGCGTTCCCAGCACAGCCGAAGGGCGGCCACAAGCCGGCGGCAATCCGTTTCAAGTAGACGTCGCTGCGCTGCTCCGAAGGCTGATAGCCGCAAGTGCGCCAGGGCCAGACCCCATAGCAGTCCGTGCCTCTGTAGAAGCCGATCGTGCTCAGCTTGGCATCGGAGAGGTAGCATTTGCCGGTCAGGCAAAAGCTCGTCCTGCGGTAGTCGCCGTAGATCGAAACCAAGTCGCCAAAGCTGAACGTCCTCACGTTGTCGTCCAAGTAGCCCGAGACCCAGAGGGCGTTCTCCCGCACCAGATCGATCGGAGGCACCCACATGTTGATGTTCCCCTCGATCTGATTGAAGCTGCTGTGGTCGGAATCCCAGTAGGAGTTGTCCTGCACGGCGATCTCGTACTGGTCATAGGCCGGTGGGTAGGAATCGGCAGATCCGTCCCAGGGGAGACAGCGCGAATGCCATTTCGCCTGATTGCTGGCGTAGCCGACCGCCAGATTCTTTGCCGCGGTGTAGGCGGCGTGCAGGGACGAGGTGGGGAAGCTTTCGAAGCGGGTCGGCCACGGCAACTGGATGGAGGGATCGGGCACGACGAGCGCGACGCCCCAGTCGACTAAGAGTTTGTGTTCTTCGGAATTGAATGCCTGGACCACCTGGCGTACGGGCAGCAAGAGGGTCACCATGGAAAAGAGTAGGGAGGTGACGAACCGGATGCGTGACGACATGGTCATCCTCCTGGCCTGGCGCCTGAACCATGCATGGTTGCGCAGGTGTCGCGTCCGTCGTTCCACCCGCGCCCGTGCAAGGCTCCAAACGTCGATAAGTGCAGTCCATTCCGATCGAAGGGACCAAGGCTGCGCGTTCGAGGTGTGCGACTTTCCACCAGCTTACTCCGTCCGTGACACCTCGGCAAGGGTCGTGCACATGGGCAGCAGGGCGGCGCTGGTTTTGCCCCCGATTGTGAAGTGCCATCGACCTTCGTTATCATCCTCGGGTGACGAAGAAACCCGGTGAAAAGTCCCGCGCGCGGCCGGAGTTGCTGGCACCGGCGGGCGACGCCGAAGCATTGCGCGTGGCGCTGCAGTGCGGCGCCGACGCCGTCTATTTCGGCTTGCAGGAAGGCTTCAACGCCCGGGCGCGGGCGGGGAACTTCTCTCTCGACGGCTTGCCGGATACGGTGGCGCAGATCCACCAGGCAGGGGCCCGGGCCTACCTGGCGCTGAACACGCTCGTCTTCGAGCCCGAGCTGTCGCACGTCGAGGACGTGATCCGCCGCGCTGCTGCCGCCGGCGTCGACGCACTCCTGGTGCAAGATCCTGCGGTGGCTCTGCTCGCGCGCCGGTTGGCGCCCGAGGTCGAAATCCATGCCAGCACGCAGATGACGATCTCGAGCCCCGAAGCAGCCGTGTTCGCCGCAGATCTGGGGGCCACGCGCGTGGTCTTGCCGCGGGAGCTCTCGGTCCGCGAGATCGGCGTGTTCGTCGCCGGCACGACGCTGGAAACCGAGGTGTTCATCCACGGCGCCCTTTGCGTCGCCTGGAGCGGCCAGTGCCTGACGAGCGAGGCCTGGGGTGGGAGGTCGGCCAACCGCGGCCAATGCGCGCAATCGTGCCGCATGCCTTACGACCTCGTCCTGGACGGGAGCGTCCGCGACCTCGGCGACGTGCGCTACTTGCTGTCGCCGAAGGATCTGGCGGGTGTGCGCGCCGTGCCCGAACTCGTGGCGCTCGGCGTGCATGGCCTCAAGATCGAAGGCCGGCAGAAAGGCCCGCAGTACGTGGCCACCGCAGTGCGCGCCTACCGCCATTGGTTGGACGCGGTCGTGGATGGCAAGCTGGAATCCAGCCCAGCATTGGAGCAACTCCAGAAGGACTTGCTCGCCACCTCCCTGGCTTTCACCCGCGGCTTCGGCGACGGCTTCCTCGCCGGCAACGATCATCAGACGCTGGTCGAAGGCCGCTTCCCCAAGCATCGCGGCGCCTACCTCGGTCGTGTCGTGAGCGTGGAGACGCAGGAGGTCACGGTCGATACCTCGAGCGATGGCCGCCCGTGGACGGGGGCGCTGGCGCTCGGGGATCGGGACGCCGGACCGCAGGGAACGGTGAGCGCTCCGCTCACCGCAGGCGGTGGCAGCGCCGAAGCAGCGAGCGGTGCCGCGGTGCCGGCGGTCGAAGTGAAGCCAGGCATGGGCGTCGTCTTCGACGCCGGACAGCCGGAAGATCCGCACGAACCCGGCGGTCCAGTGTTCCGTGTGGAGATCCAGCGGCAGCGCCTCGTTCTCGGCTTCGGCAAGCCCGGACCCGATCTGCGCCGAGTCTTGCCGGGACAACGCGTCTGGGTGACGAGCGATCCCGACCTCGTTCGCGAGTCCGAGCGGCTGCTGCAGCACGAGACGTCGCGCGCGCGCCTCCCTCTCTGGTTCGAAGTCGAAGGGCGAGCGGGTGCGCCGCTCCGGATTCGCGCCCGTACCGCCACGCGACGAGCGGAGGTCGAGACGCGCGAAGCGGCCGAGCCTGCAGCGGGAGCGGGGCTCGCGGCAGAGCTGCTGCGGGCGAAGCTTGGTGCCCT
This sequence comes from Candidatus Krumholzibacteriia bacterium, assembly GCA_035649275.1. NCBI lineage: Bacteria > Candidatus Krumholzibacteriota > Candidatus Krumholzibacteriia > Candidatus Krumholzibacteriia bacterium. The sequence goes on along the minus strand of DASRJW010000062.1, from coordinate 9,831 downwards.
GGGGGAGACACCCTTCACGCTTGCCGGCCTGGACGTGCAGCAACTCGCCCCGGGATTGCACGTCCCGGTGTCGGCCCTCAAATCGGCGCGGCGCGCCTTGGTAACGAAACTCTTGGAGGCGGAGGCGGCGGCACCTCGCGAGCCGAGGTCTCCCGCGGCGACGGTGGCGGAGCCGCGCCTCGGTCGGTCGCATTTCGCGCTGCCGGCGCTCGCGGCCCCCGAGAAAGACGCGGTGGTTCTGCCGCTCTGCCGGCGCCCAGAGCAGCTCGAAGCCGCCATCGAGACCGGCGTTCCCGAGGTGGAGCTGGACTGGATGGAGTTCGTCGGACTGGGAGCCGCGGTCGAGCGGGCGCGCCGCGCCGGGCTCGGCGTCACCCTCGCCACGCTCCGGGTGCAGAAGCCGGGCGAGGAGGCCTACGACAGCCGGCTGGCGCGTCTCGAGCCGGACGGCGTGCTCGTCCGCCACTGGGGCGGGATGGTGGCCTTCGCGCGCCTGCGGGCCGAGCAGCCCGAGCGGTTCTCGCGCCTCAGGATCCACGGCGACTTCTCGCTCAACGTCACCAACTCGCACACGGCGAGACATCTCTTCGGCTGGGGCTTGGACACGCAGACGGCGGCGCACGACCTCGACGAGGCGCAGCTCCTCGCCCTGCTGGCGCAAGTGCCGGCGGAACGCTTCACCGTCGTGGTGCACCATCGCATGCCGACGTTCCACACCGAGCACTGCGTCTATGCCCATCTTCTCGCCAACGGCCGCGACCACCGCACCTGTGGCCGTCCGTGCGAAGCGCACGAGGTCGGCCTCCGGGATCACTTGCAGCGCGTGCACCCGGTGATCGTGGATGCAGGTTGCCGCAACACGGTGTTCGATTCCGAAGCGCAGAGCGCGGCGCGGTTGGTGCCGCGTCTGCTCCGTGCCGGAGTCCGGCGCTTCCGGGTCGAGTTCGTGCGCGAGACGCAGGACGAAGCTGCGACCGTGCTCGCGGCCTACGTGGCGCTCCTTGCCGGCCGCGCCACGCCCGAGGCGGTGCTGCGCGAGCTCGGCGCCGTCGCCCAGCAGGGCGTGAGCGCGCGGGCGATGCAGCTCCTCGGCTGATCTGTACGAAGCGCTGGCAGGCGAAAGAAACGAGGCCGGGGAGATCCCCGGCCTCGACTTGGAAACGCGGACCGCGCGGATTCACTGATGGAGTGCCTTCACGGCTTATAGAGCGCCTTCACGGCTCCCCAAGTGCTCTGGTCCACCGACACGGTGTTGAAGATCTGGCCACGGATCTCGCCGCCCGCGAAGTTCGGCAGCGTGTGGATGTTCACGTACATCAGGCCGGCGTTGAGGTTGGCCTCCTGCGTCGGCGTGAGCGGACCCACGCTACCCACCTTGGGGTTGGTCGCGGGCAGCCCGAACAAGACGCCGGCAGCCGTACCTGGGGGTGCGCAGCAGTGGATGTGGGCGGCAGATTCCGTTCCCAGCAGACCGCTGTAGGAGATGTTGAACGACAGCATCTTCCCGGCATCCAGGGTGAAACTCCCAGTCCCCGTGGCGGGCGAAGCCGTGCCGTCCTGGGGTCCGGTGATGATGGCGCTGTACGTCTGGGCGCCGGCGACCCCTGCGATGAGTAGCAGTGCCGCGGCCGAGAGAGCGATGGCTTTGTGCATGTGTTACCTCCGCTGCCGTCCAAAAGAAGAATGAAGACTCGGGCGCGGCACGCCGCACCCCGGAGGATCAAGACTGGGGTCGATCCGTATCTTACCAGAGGGAAAGACGCGGCACAAGAGACCACGGCGGAACACCGCTCCCACCGCAGATTTCCCGGTCTCTCCGCCTGGGTCCGGGAATCCCCTAGTCGTCCATGGGCTCGAGGAGGGAACCGAAGAAGAGGGCGTTGAGGAACAACTTGTTTGTAACCAGCCAGTAGGCGCGGAAGGCAGGGTCGTCGAGGATCAGGATGACGGCGCCCCGGCCGAGCCTGCGAGCCACCACGGCCGCCGTGCCGTCGAGGCGCGCCGCGTTCGCCTTCGAGATGTAGCCCGAGAGCAGGGGCTGCGGCGTGTACTGGGCGACCGTGGTGTAGGGGTCGGCGCTCGTCTGCATGAACAGCCGGTGGTCGCGGAAGACAGCGAGGCGGTCGTCCCGGTAGCCGTAGCCCAGCGGGTGCGTGCGGTCGAGAGCGACGGCGAAGATGGCGCCGCTGATCTCTCGCGCCCCGGAACGGCTGGGCTGCTCCGCGTAGGGCAGGCGCTGCCGCCCGACGCCCGTGGAATCTGCGGCGTCGGGCTTGAACTCCACCTTCACGAACTGCTTCTTCGCTGCCCACGCGGCGGCGCGCCCCATCGCCACGAGCACGCCTCCCGACTGCACCCAACGTTTCAAATCTTCGGTCCGCGTCTCGTCGAAAGCGCCGTACTCGCCATCGACGCAGACGACGTGGGTGCAGCGCTTGAGCGCTGCGGCGTCGAGATTCGCTGCCTCCACCAGCGGCAACGGCACGTGAAAGCGCTGGTCCAGCAAGTGCCAGATCTCCCCGGCTTCGTTTGCCCCGACCCCCGTGCCCACGACGAGGATCGGCTTCGGGCGCTGCAACACCCGGAAACTCGGGCTGCCGAGTTGCGCGCCGCCGGCGGTGAAGCCCGTGCTGAGCGCCTGTACGTCGACGCCGTCCTCGGCAGCGGCCTGCTGCGCCAGCGCCAAGATCCTTTCCGGCGCCACGTCCTGACCGCCGACGGGAACGACGATGGTGCCACGGTCGAAGGCGATGGAACCATCGGAAGCGGCGGCGTTGAAGGGACGCGTGGCGACCTGGGCGCGGAGGCCCGCGCTCTGCAACCTGTAGAGAGCACGCGGTGCGTAGTACTCGCTCCACGCGAAGGCGAAAGCGTACGGGAGCGAACTCGGTGCGCGCCCCACCGGCGTGGTCACGCTCTCGAGAGTTGGGCCCAGGAGATCTCCGGGAAGTCGATCCATCTCGCTGCACGGAACACCCATGGCGAGCGGCAGCGTCCAGGCGGAGACGTCGTAGAACAAGCTGTCGGTGAAGCTGGTGCGTCGCTCGAAGAGCGCCCTGGTCAGGCGGTACTGCGGTTGCGCCAGAGACACGACCCAGGCGCTTCCGGGCTGATAGCGATGACCGTCTTGATCGAGGGGCCGGGCCAAGGCGCGCACCTCGATCTCGTGCGCCCGGAGGAGTCGCAACATTTCGGCGGCGCTGCCGCGGTCGGCGGAGTCACCGAAGACGTAGCCCTTGACGCGATCGCTTTTGGCGAGCCCGGCACTGCCGTCGTAGAACTCCTTCTGGTACCGCAGGAGATCGAGCCGATGCGCCAGGGCCCCTTGCAAGGTGGAGAGTGAGCCGAGGAACTGGTTGCGGATGGCGAACGAGAAGGAGAGCGGTCCGTGCGCCGTGTCCTGCAAGTTCCCCCGGGCGCTGGCCTGCTCGAAGAGGATGCCGACGGCACCGTTCACATCCGGGTAGGTGGAACCCTTGCCGTAGTAGAAGTCGTCGAAGCGCTCCTCCGTGAAGTAGAGCCGTCCTTCGGCGTCCAGCGCCCGAGCGTGGAATGCGGCGAGCGCCCGGGTGAGCTCGACGTTCCGTTCCGGCGTGTACGGATGCCGGCGGCTCGGCACGCCGGGCTGGAAGAAGAAGGTGGCATCCGAGTCCATTTCGTGGAAATCGGCGAGCACGTTGGGCTTCCAGCGATGGAACACTTGCAAGCGCGCCTGCGTCTCCGGATGCTGGACCGGAAGCCAGTCGCGGTTGAGATCGAACCAGTAGTGGTTCGTGCGCCCACTCGGCCAACCTTCCTGGTGCTCGCGGTTCAGACGCTCGCCGACAGGCGTCGCCCCGCGATGCATGTTGGCCCAAGTGGCGAAGCGTTGCAGGCCGTCCGGATTGAGGGCGGGATCGAGGAGGACGACGGTGTGGGCGAGCAGCGCATCGATCTCGGGCCCCTGTGCTGCCGCCAGATGGTAGGCGACCAGGAGGGAGGCGTTGGAGCCGCTCGCCTCGTTGCCGTGGATGCTGTAGCCGAGAAAGACGACGACGGGCAGCGCTTCCACATCGACCTTCGCCCCCGGTTGGGTGAGCGATCGGTGCGCGAGGCGCAATTCCTCCAGGCGGGCGTGGTTTTCCGGCGAGGTGATCGTCAGCAAGAGCAGCGGCTTTTGCTCGTAGGTGCGTCCCGTTTCCTCCCAGTGCACGCGCGGGCTCGCTGCCGCCAAGGCGCGGGCGTAGGCTGCGATCTGACCGGGCAGGGCATGCCACTCGCCGACCTGGAAACCCAGGACGGATGCCGGTGTGGGGATGCTGGGATCGTAGGAGACGCCGGGGACGAGGAGCTCGCTGGTCTCCGTCCCGCCGCTCGCGGCGGACCCGACCCCGAGGAGCAGGGCCGCGAGCAGCATGCGGAGGGATTTCATGCGCCGCCAAGGTAGCAGAAGGCGCACGTCCGCGCCAGCTGCGGTCGCCAGCGTGACGCGCGGCTCACGCCGGCGTGGAGGAGTGACGCTGTCCGCTCGTGCTCAGCGCCTGGTGGCCATGCCCCAACGCGCGCCGTAGAGCTCGTCCCGGACCACGATGCGATTGGGCGCGATGCGTGTCCCGTCGACGGACAGATCCGCACCCTTCTCCACCAGGTACGGCATCTGGATGTTGGCCATGACGAGGCCGTCCACGTCCATGGCGGACGGGCCGAATTCGGGCTTCTTCACGTACAAGGTGACGCCGACGCCGCCGCCGTCGAGGGTGGCGTCCTGGACGTGCATCTGAGACCTGTCCTTGCTGGCGAGGCCGATGGCGGTGTTCCTGAGCCGCACGTGGCGCGCGGTCATGCGGCTGTTCTCGCCCGCCGAGATTCCCTTGTCGTTCGTGCCGTTGACTTGCATGTCCACCACCTCGGTGGTGCTGCCCGAGGTATCCACGGCGTCGTTGCCGCAATTTTCGAAAGAGGTGCCCACGATGCGGCCGTCGGCGAAGTCGGCATCGAATGCATCGGACTGGGTGTTGGCGAACCGACAATTCTCCATCACATAGGTCGTGCGGATCATGTTGAGAGCATCCTCGCACTTGTTGTCCGCGAAGACGCATTGGGTGAAGTGTGCCGGCGCCTCGTAGAACGTCACCGCACTCGTCACTTCCCAGCCGTTGAGGTTCGGGTTGGCGAGGCCGATGAAGTGCACGTGCTCCAGGCTCGACTCGCCCGTCTTCGCCACCAGCACCCCGCGGCCGCGGCCATCGGAGCGGATGACCACGGGTGCTTCGGCGCTGCCGCGGAACAGGAAGCGCGAGTAGGAAAGGATGGTGACATTCGGGTCCAGAAAGAGCTCCGTGCCCGGCCCGGCCACCACATCGTAGCCGCCGGGGATGTGAACGCTCTCGTGGATCTCCCAGCGGCCGGGCCGGATGGTGATGCGCTTGGCGGCCTCGTCGACGGCGAAGCAAGGCAGCCTGTCGACGTTCGGATCCTTGCGGACGAGGTCGGCGGAGAGGACTTCGTTGTTCTGGCGGGGCCAGGCGAACACAGCCTCCGTGCGCGCCAACGAGGCGCCGATGATGCGGTACTGGACCTTCAGGTCCCGCGCCAGTTTGACGTTCTTCGGGAAGTCCGCCGGCAGGGCGAAGGTCACCACCCGATAGTTCACCGGAAGATCCGGGACCTTGGGCGCGAGGAAGATGCGCTCGCTGGGACGAAGGACGAGGGAATCCCGGAAGCTGATGCTTTCCACCTCGAGCGGCATGCTCTGGATGTTGCCGAGTTCGATCTCCATGGCCTCGGGAGTGCGGCCGTGCGCGTAAGCGTGCAGCGCGGCTTTGGGATGGAGCGAGGCGACGATGACGTCACGATTACGCTGGAACACCGACGGCGAGAAGTAGACCCAGGGGAACTCCCGGTACAGGATCGACAGCTGGTGGTTCAGATCCTTGTGGGTGTCGGCGAGCAACGACTCCAGGTATCCCGGCGCCGACAAGCGCTCCAGGGCTCGGGTGTACTCCTGGCAGAAGAGCGGATCGCTGAAGACGACGTTCTTGAAGTCCTTGGCCGGATCGTCCCAGCGGCGCTCGGCGCCGTGGGGAGCCGCAATCAGGTGACCCGCATTGGCGTCGAAGCCGATGGGCTCGAGCAGGGCCGTCACCGGGTTGTAGTAGAAACGCAGGTTGTGCCAGATGACGGCGTGCTCGCTGCCCAGGAGGTCGCACAGCGCGTAATAGGTGGCCAGGCGCTGCACGTCGAAGGCCTTGTGCGCCGGCATCTCCCCAGAACGCACCGCCTCCAGGAGGCTTCCGCCCAGGACGAAGCGCTTGTACATCCCCTTGTTGTCCAGGACCGACTGGAGCCCGAACGCGTCCACGAAGCCCGCCTGTTCCGACTGCAAGCCGGTCGGGCTCCTCGACAACGACGGCGTCGAAGCGCGGTCCGCCCAGAGGAGCTCCTCGTTCATCTTGACGATGGGGCCCTCACGGCGACGCTGGCTCTCGATCAGCCGCTTCTCGAAGTGCTCCTCCAGGGCGTACACGCCGAGGTCCTTGCCGTTGACCGAGAGCTGGACGAAGTCGTATCGCAATCCCAGGATATCCTCGCGCTTCAAGGCGCGGTGGAAGAGCCACTCGTAGGCGAAACCACGGGCCCGGGGATGATGCAGCGAGAACTGCTTCATGCCGAAGAGCGTGGCGTCGCCCTTGATCTTGACGCGGAACGACCACTTGTCGCCGAGGAGCTGGTCGGTCCAGTCGCCCTTGAGGCGCATGCGCACCTCGGTGGTCATGTCCCCGTGGTGGAGGAAGGCGGGGACGAAGTCGTCGTCGCCGGAGTTGAGGATGCCCGTCTTCAGCGCCGCGTCGCGCTTCATCTGCAGCTTGGCGAAGTCCGTGGCGTCCATGCTGATGCCGAGGCGGTCGGGGCGGCCGAAGATCTGACCCTGCACCCAGTGGGGAATGATGGCCAGCTTGGTCCCGAGTACGTTCTCCAGCATTTGATCCCAGGTGATGGCGCGCCGGGTCTTGTTGAGGATGACCCCGTAGTACATGCTCCCCAAGCTCGTCGCGGTGAAGGCGAGGAGGAGCACGACGGTGGCGACGAGGGTCTTCATCCGCCCGGAGCTGCGCCTCCATCGATTCATGATCCAGGTGGGAAGTTGGGTGAGATCAAAGCGCATGGAATATCCCCGGTTCGTGATGAGGATGGTCGATCCGCTGTCGAGCTCTAATACTCAGAAGGAGGTCAGCGGCGCAGCCCCGCTCGAGGCGACGAAAGAATGAGACGACCCGCGCGGTGGCCGTGCATTACGAGAAGACAGTGTATCACAATCGACCACGACGCCTCGATGCGCCGGCTCGCTGACCTCGGTACGCCGACCCAAGAGGCTCGTTCGATCATTCAGCACGCCACGATCGGGAGCGTTGAGGCACTCTCAACCGTCGCCCGGCTCCTGTCCTGGCTCGGCACCATCCGCCAGCCCGTCGTCGTCCGTTTGCTCAGCGTGAGTATTGGGTGAATCCGCACAATCCTCACCGTTTGGCGGGTACAGCAGGCTTGGATCGGTCAAGAAGCGCCGGGCGGAATGACCGGAGAAACTGCGGCGGAATCACGGAAGAGCGACGGCGGAACCACGGCTCGGGGGAAACCAGGAGCGCTGGGTGGAAACCGAGAGCTCCGGATGGAAACCGAAAGCTCTTAGCGGATACCGGGAGCTCTCAGCGGATACAGAGAGCCCTAAGCGGAAGCCGAGAGCAGCGTCGGCAAGGAGCCGCAGACCACGCCGCCACAGACCGGGCAGAGCGCCAGCAAACCGATGCGCGCCGACCGACACCGAGATGGTAAAATAGGAGGAGCCAAATCTCGGCGGCCCGGCCGCTTGCCTCGGAGATTCCATCTCGATGAGTTCCTCCCAATCGGGCGTGCTGCTCGGTCCTCGCTTCACGGTATTGCTGCTCGCCGGCGTAGCCGGGATGAGCTTGCTCGCCATCGGGCAGGGGGTGAGCGTCGGGCTCGCGGCGCCCTTCGGCCTTGTTGCGCTGGGTCTCCTCTGCCTCCGCCCGATGCTGGGGACAGTGCTCTTCCTCGCCCTCGCCTACATGAACGCACCCGTGCTCATCGGCAGGGTGATCGGCAGCCCGCAGATCGCAGCGATGGGAGTGACGGCTCTGGTTGGCTTCCCGGTGCTGGTGTACATGTTCAAGCGCCGCGGTATCGTCGTGGATTACACCTTCCTGCTGATGCTCCTCTTCCTGGGTTCGCTGCTCGGCTCCAGCTTCGTTGCCGTCGACGTGCATGTCGCCTTCGCGTGGATCACGGTGTACGTCGTCGAAGGTGTGCTCATGTACTTCCTGGTGTTGAACGCCGTGCGGAGCCTCGGAATGCTGCGAGCGGCGATCTGGACGATGGTGGTCGTGAGCGCCTTCCTGAGCAGTTTGGGCCTCTACCAGGAGCTGACCCACAAGTACCAAGCGCAGTTCGGCGGGCTGGCGCAGCGCGACCTGGGGCGCGGCATCGCCGAAGACGATGACGGTACGGGCCTCGTCCGCCAGCGCAGCGAGGTGCTGGTCAGCAATCGTGCCGCGGGTCCGGTGAACGGACCCAACCGCTTCGCGCAGATCCTCATCGTCGTCTTGCCCCTCGCCTTCTTCCGTTTCCGGGACGAACGCAAGCGCTGGGTTCGGCTTTTGGCTCTCGGGTGCATGCTGCTCATCCTGGCTGGCTTCGCCATCACCTACTCGCGGGGCGGCATTCTCACCTTCGTGGGGCTCGTGATGATCATGATCTTCCTGGGGTACATCCGCTGGTGGCAGATGCTCCTTGGTGGAGTGCTGCTCATCGCGGTAGTGCTCGTCGTGGCTCCTGGGTTCTTGGGTCGCCTCGAGACCTTCCGCACCCTGCCCCAGTTGCTCTCGCAGCGCGACACCGTGGAGGGCCACGGGGCCATTCGCGGGCGCCTCACGGAGATGCTCGCTGGCGTGCACTGCTTCTTCGACTACCCGCTGCTCGGTGTCGGGCCGGGGCAGTACATGCCCTTCTACTCGGTGAAGTACATGGAGAACCCGGAGATCGCCTTCCGGAGCCTCGCCACGCAGCGCCGCGCGCACTGTCTGTACGCCGAGCTGTCGGCGGAGACGGGCATCGTGGGCATTCTCCTGTTCCTCGGCATCGTCGGCACGCTGTTGGCTCGGCTCTGGAGCCTGCGCCGCCGCTTCCGTCGCAAGCAGCCCGGCCTCGCCAACACAGCGACGGCCTTCTGGCTCGGGATCATGGGCTACTTGGGTTCGGCGGTGTTCCTGCACCTCGCCTTCCAGCGCTATCTGTGGATCCTCCTCGCCCTCGCTGGCGCGACCGTCCAGATCCTGGAAAAGGAATGGAAGCGCCTCGCCGAGCCTGTGTCTGGCGCCCCCTCCGCCCGCGATCTGCTCCACGACTAGCCTCTTCACAAACTGAGCCTGCCGACGCATCCCTCGCTTTGGAGATGCGCCCGCATTCGTGATTCTTTTCACAATGTGTTTCTTTGTGAAACGGTCAGTGCCGCACGCTGTGCAGTGCTCGTTCCTTCGTAGATTGAATGGCGACGCATCTCCGGAGGTTATCCACAGAGTTGGCACGCCGACTTGCATCTCTGTGGATAACACGAGAAGAAAACCGTCAAAGATTCTTACGCTGTCCACGATGTGTACAGCTTCAGAACCTCCGCGAGCAGTCGGCGCGCTGTTTTCCGTGCAGACCTGTTGACAAGCTTCGGCCTTTTTTCTATATTCCTCGTACACCCTTATACCCCGTTCTCCCAAGGTGCAGGTACCGTGGGAACTGAAAGAGCGATGTCGACGCCGGCCCCGGCCGGTGCGGTTGCGGCGTTTG